>NZ_DAQR01000112.1:20681-24350 GCF_002502935.1 Methanoculleus sp. UBA413 | reverse complement strand
CATTTCATCTAAAATTTCCCATGAAAACCGCCCCGATATGGTGAGTGGGAGACCCCCTGCTCTGGTGCATCGTGCCCCGGGTCCGGCTTGTGCGGGGAGGGGGCGAGCGCCCTCCCCTGCCCCCACCCCCCAGGGCGATTCCCACCACGGTCCACTGCTCGGGCTCGCCTGGGGAATCGGTCGTGTTCATGGGTACCATCGCCTCACGCGAGGGGCTGGCGATCCGCATCAGGACCCGCAAAATAAGGTGAAATGCTCCACTAGTGCAACGATTCCCGATAACCAGTACACTCACGAGAAGCGATGACCGATCGGTTTTCGCCTGATTTTGACACTCGCGCGTCCCGGCGCCACACCTGGGCATCACCACGCACTGCCCTGCTCCGGGGACGGGGGTTTCGTGGGTCGTGCCTCGTGCGGGGAGGGGGAGAGCCCGGGGTAATTCACCCCACCGGGGTGGGGACGAGAACCTGAACCCGAACAGGGGTCAACTGAGTCTGATAATTTGGAATCGGTCCACTAGTTCAGCTGAGATGTCGATTCCTGTCAGAATCCCGGGCCGATAACTCCACGCATCGCGGGTTTGCGAGGGGTATTGACGGTCCGCCTCACACATGAAAAGAGACTACATCCGCAAATGAGATGGCCCAATGCAGTCCGGCCCGGCCGATGAGAATCTTTATCGCTGTGAGATTGGTATACGGTGGACGCCATGGTCAAGCTTGATGTCACCCGTTTGCCGGGAATCGTGCAGGAACTTGGGCCGGATATGGCCGCGGTCTTCTCCCGGATATACTCCTGGTACGTCGAACCCGGGCGCCTGGTCTTTCCCGACGCGATGAAAGAGTGGGTGCGGGAGAAGTACGGCGATATCGAGACACAGCAGATCGTCAGGGTGACCAATAACCTGACCGGTGAGAGCACGCTCTTCAACTCCATCAGGGCACGCCGCCCGGTGCTGACGCCCCACGCAGAGGAGGTACTGGACGTGCGGACGCTGGCAGAGAAGGGGCCGTTTGCAAACCCCCTTGAGGAGACGCCTGCCGACACCTTCGGGAGAATCGACGGCGACCACTGGATTACGGCGAGCAACATCGCCAAGTACGATTACCTCCATGCTATCATCATCGCCAGGGACACAAACCCCTACGTCACCGCAGAACCGCAGGTAGCCGATCTGATCAGCGTAGCCATCCGGTGGTGTCAGGATGCGCACCGCGCTGACCCGCGGGCAATCTACCCCTTCCTCATCTGGAACTTCCTCTGGCGTGCGGGGGCGAGCATCGTGCACAACCACGCCCAGATCTTGCTCACCCATCGCCCCTACACCGCTCCGGCACGGATCGAGCGGGTCAGGGAGGAATACCGGCGCTGTTACGGGACCGGGTACTACGATGACCTCTTCAGGGCCCACACCGCCATCGGTCTTGGTCTCGTCTACAAAGGCGCCCGGGTCATGGCACACCTTACTCCTAAAAAAGAGCATGAAGTCGTGATCATCACAGAGTCACCACACGATCTCGCCCCCGCACTCGCGAAAGTGCTTGAGTGCTACCAGAATATTGGGGTGCAGAGTTACAACGCAGCGGTATACATGCCTCCGCTCGATGAGCAGGGTCACTACGTCGCATGGCTGGTGGACCGGGGCGACCTTCGCTCCCGGACCTCTGATATCGGGGGGATGGAACTCTACGCGGGAACGCCCGTGGTCTCGTCGGATCCCTTCCGTCTGATGGAGCACCTTGCAGCAGTCATGTTGCCGTGAGCGGGCAGCCCGCGGTCAGCAGAGGATGGTGTCGCGGTTCGCGGCCTTCCTGTAGGAGTCCTCCATCCGCTCCGCGATGCGGCTCCACTGGAAACATTCCTTCACCTTTTCGAGCCCCTTCCGGCCCATACAAAGCGACTTCCCGGGAGAGTCGGCCACCACTGCGAGCCCTTCGGCGATCGAATCAGGGTGCGGCCGCACCTTGACCCCATCGGTCCCGTGCTCGATGTTCTCGGAGAGCCCGCCGACGTCGGACGCGACCACGCATCGGCCCGCGCTCCACGCCTCGAGGAGCACAAGCCCGAAGGGTTCGTTTCTGCTCGGGATGGCAACGATATCGCTCGCGTTGAGGAGCGAGACATAGTCGGCATCGTCCAGTCGCCCGAGGAAACGGACAGGGAGCGACCGGGCCCTGGTCTCAAGGCCGCGGCGCATCTGCCCGTCGCCAACGAAGGCGAACTGACCGCCGGAGTGCTCCCGGAGGAGGCCTGGCGCCGCATCTACCAGCATATCAGGCCCCTTCTGCCATGCAAGCCTCCCGACAAAGAGTATCAGTGGGGAGTCCGGGTCAAAGCCGTAGCGTCGTTTAACCTCCTCGGGCTCGACATCCGCCTGGTAGTGATCGGGCACGATGCCGTTTGGGACAACATCGATCTTCCAGTCGGGGATATCATAGAGTTTCATGGCCTCCCGGCGGAGTGTCGAGGAGACCGCGGTTATGCGTTTCGCGATCAATCCCCCGTAGCGCTCAATCCCCGATATCTCAGGGAATGGCCATCCGCTGCTGAAGGCGTTCCCGTTCCTCCCAAACTCGGTCGAGTGATAGGTGAAGATGGTTTCCCGTTCCCGGAGCCGGCGGAGTGCGTCGACCACATGCCAGTCATGGAAGTGCAAGAGGTCAAACGACGGTGCATCAAACTCCCTGAACCGGTCGATCATCCTCCCGCTCATATCGGAACAGTACTGGACGAGGTTCTCTCCTGCCGGCCGGCAGTAATGGTACCGGACACCGTTAATCTCGGTGTCCCTGCCCTCTCCCCGGGTGAAGTAGTGCACTTCGTGGTGACGTGCCAGCGTCTCAGCGAGGTTTGTCGCCGCATTTGCAAGTCCGCCGACACGCTCCGCATACAGTGACTCCCAGCAAAAAAATGCTATTTTCAGACTTTCCATGGTATCCCTCATCGTAAATTATCCGGGCATCATCCTTCAGTACAGGAGGTCCGGAGCGGCCAGGATCACCTTCTCTCCCGCACCAGAAGCCCGGTATATTCTCCTGCCGACCTCAGGGGTACGAAGATCTCCTCCTGATAAAATGTCCGTGAATATCAGGCTGGCCGGCCTGCAGCCAGTGTGCCTCATACCCGCTCAAAGTTGATATATCTTTCCCGGATTCCCAAAATAGTCAAGGGAGAGGTGTTTCCGGGACCTGGTGGACACGATCAGGGGGAGAGCGATTCTTTCAGGCGCTTCTCCAGGTGGTCACCATGCGAGCCCATCCAGTAGAGTTTCCGACAGGCCGGGCACCAGGAGAACTCCTTTCCCCTGGCTGACCTGGGGGCGTAGCGTGCCTCACGGATCTCGCGTGTGGTAGCCGGCCGGAGGCGCGTATTGCAGAGCGAACAACGGCTCATCCTGATCCCGGGCTCGATGAGCCCGAGGCCGGCAACCTGCCTGACCTGCTCCATGACGTCTTCGGATGCGATGTAGACCGCCTGTGCACCGCCCCGGCGTGCGAGTTCGCGGTCCCGAGTCAGGAGGATCCGGTCATCCTTTGAGGCGATATCGAGGAGAAGCGTATCTTCCCGGGTGTTGCCCGGGGAGAGGCTGTTTGCGCTCATCGTGTCATACCCCATAAACCGGAGGTAGCGGGTGAGCGTCCCGAGCATCCTGTCGGTCAGGAACCG
>NZ_DAQR01000112.1:6704-20537 GCF_002502935.1 Methanoculleus sp. UBA413 | reverse complement strand
AGCATCCTGTCGGTCAGGAACCGCCGCGGGCTCTGTTCAGTCGATCTTGGAGACATACGCGATGCGCCCACCGCACTCCGTACAGGTATGGTCTTTAAGCCCCCGCATCCGGACCCCAAACCCCGACCGCTCGATGACGAGGTTGCCGCAGGCGGGGCAGTAGGTGCTCTCGTAGGGGTGGTTGAAGACATTGCCCAGGTAGGGGTAGTGGATCCCGAGGTCTTTTGCACGCTCGTAGATCTTCTCAAGCGTCCTGGTCTCAGTCGGTCTTACCCCCCGCATCTTATAGTCGGGATGGAACCGGGTGAAGTGCATCGGGGTATCGGGCCCGAGGTTTTCGAGCACCCACCTGATGAGCGCTTCCATCTCTTCCATGGAATCGTTCTGCCCCGGGATGACCAGTGTGACCGTCTCGATGTGCAGCCCGAGTTCTTTTGCGAGGACCGTCGCGTCGAGGACCGGCTGCAGCCGCCCCCCGCAGACCTTCCGGTAGAAGGTGTCTGAGAACGATTTGATGTCGACGCGGAACGCGCTCAGCATCGACGAGATCTCGCGGAGCCCTTCCTCGGTGATGTAGCCGTTGGTGACATAGATAGTCCTGAGGTTCTTTTCGCGCGCGAGCGTTCCCATCGCAAGCGGGTACTCGTGCCAGATGGTGGGTTCGTTGTAGGTCCAGGCGATGCTCGCGGATCCTGACGCCAGCGCCCGTTCCACGCCCTGCTCCGGGCTGAGGTCCTGGAGCGCCTGCATCTCCAGTGTCTGCTGGGAGATGTGCCAGTTCTGACAATGCTCACAGTGGAAGTTGCACCCGATGGTCCCAAGCGAGTATGAGAGCGTTCCAGGGAGGAAATGGAAGAGCGGCTTCTTCTCGATGGGATCGACTGCTTCGGCGGCAACCTTTCCGAAGGTTGCGGCATAGAGCGTGCCGCTGCGGTTGATGCGGACGCCGCAGACCCCCTGCTTTCCCTCCCGTATGGTGCACCGGTGGGGACAGAGCGAGCAGCGGACGGTGTTATCTTCCAGTTTCTGATAGAGTCGCGCTTCGTGCATATGGCCACCGCATGAGAATGAGGGGGGATGAGGTATGTATCTTGCGGGGCTCGCGGGCGGCATGAGCGGGAAGTCCCGCGCCGGGGGGGTGGGATAGTTCACCACTGTGGTGCAAGGTCGGGCTACCGCCCGTCTCTCTCCTCGCCTTCTTCGTTGTACTCGATGACCAGCGCTCCACGGTAACCGCAGCGCTTGCACTGGTAGATCCGGCCGGTGTATCCGCCGGTAATCATCCAGACTTCTGTGGAGTTGCATACAGGGCAGTGCAGCATCTTCAACAGGTATATGAGTGGCATCAGGGATAATAATAGGGTGGAATGAAGAAGATCGTCATATCCCTGGGCGGCTCGGTTCTGGTCCCTTCGCTTGAATCGAACAATATCGGCCGGTATGTCTCTGTCCTGAAGCGGATTGCCGAAAGGTGCCAGATTTTTATCGTTGTCGGCGGCGGCGGGGAGGCACGCCGGTACATCAGGGTCGCCCGCGACCTCAGCGCCGGTGAGGCGGCGGCTGATGAACTCGGGATCATGGTAACAAGGCTGAACGCGCGCCTCCTCTTGGCCGGACTTGGGGATGCGGCCTACCCCCGCGTTGCGGAGAACTACACGGAGGCACGGGAGTTTGCAGAGACTAAAAAGATCGTTGTCATGGGCGGCATCACTCCTGCGCAGACGACCGACGCGGTATCCGCGGTCCTCGCCGAGAGCGTCGGTGCCGATCTCCTGATCAACGCCACGTCGGTTGACGGCATCTACAGCGCCGACCCGAAGAAGGATGCCAGCGCGGTCAGGTATGAGCATCTGACGCCGCAAGACCTCCTCGATATCATCACCCGGGGCAGGATGGATGCAGGTGCCAATACGGTGCTCGACATCGTTGCAGGAAAGGTTGTTGAGCGGTCCGGGATCCCACTCCTGGTGCTCGACGGCCGTGACCCTGAGAACCTCTACCGGGCAATCGTGGAGGGGGCCTCTGTCGGCACCATCGTGAGCAGGGAGAACTCAAATCCCCTGCTTGCCTGAACTCCTCCCCATCGGTAACTATTTTTGTCTGCTTCCCCAATATGTAGTGGTACAGGGGCAGTAGGGTAGCCTGGTCCATCCTAGAGCGTTTGGGACGCTTTGACGGCAGTTCGAATCTGCCCTGCCCCATCTGATATGAACCGCGAGATCGCCTGTGAGGTGTACCGTCGCCTCCTCGCACACTATCCTATCGTCGGCGGCAAACGCCACTTTATCGATTTCGACAGCCCTTTTGAGTCGCTGATCCTCACCATCCTCTCCGCGCAGACGACGGACCGCGCTGTCAATGCTATCCGCGACGATCTCTTCTCCCGCTACCCGACGCCGGAGGCGCTCGCCCGCGCGGAGCCGGAGGAGGTGGAGCCACTCATCAGGAGCATCGGCTTCCACCGCTCCAAGGCCCGCTATATCGTCGGGACGGCGAGAAAACTTATCTCCGACTTCGGCGGGGAGGTTCCGAGGACAATTGCGGAGCTGCAGTCGCTCCCCGGCGTTGGGAGGAAGACCGCAAACATCGTCCTCTCTCACGCGTTCGGGATCAATGTCGGTATTGCCGTCGATACCCATGTCCGCCGGGTTTCGAAACGGATCGGGTTTACCGACAGCACCAACCCGGATATCATCGAGCGCGACCTCATGGCCCTCTTCCCGGAGGAGACCTGGCAGGACATCAACTATCTCCTGATCCGCCTCGGGCGCGAGGTCTGCACGGCGCAGAACCCAAAGCACGAGGAGTGCGTTGTCGCGGATCTCTGCCGGTACTACCGGGATCTCCGCGCCGGGAGAAAGTGAGCGAATGACTGGATAGGGCGGGAGCTGAGAAGACTATTGAAGCCCCTCCCTCTTCCGGCTCAACCGGAAGGCTCCCGCAGCATGCGGCCGGGCGGTAGAGATCCGCGAGCGGCTTTTTGGAGAGATGACGGGCGCTCTTGCTCACCAGTGCTCGTAGCGCACCAGTTCCAACAACTCCTTGCGTTGCTTTGCCCGCGGCCGGTCCGCGGGATACCCGAGCGGGGTGAACGCGACCGGCTCGACGCCCTCAGGGATGCCCAGGGCCTCACGCGCCGCGCCGGTATCGAAGGCGGCGACCCAGTGGGTCCCAAGGCCCAGGCTCGCGGCCGCGAGCGTCAGGTGGTCGACGGCGATTGCCACGTCCACATCACTGTAGTTCTTCCCATCGGAGCGGGTCCATGCCTCCGATGGGACCGTGCAGGCGCACACGAGGAGGGGCGCCTCCAGGAAGAACTTTCTATCATAGATGCGCTCAAGTGCGCTCTCCTTCCCGGCGGTCCGAATCACGATGAACCGGAAGGGCTGCCGGTTCGCCGCCGTCGGGGCCAGTCGGGCGGCCTCAAGGACTGCATTGAGTTTATCCTCCTCGACTGCGGCCTTTGTAAACGACCCGACACTGTAGCGGTTCCGGGCAAGATCGAGAAAACTTTCAAACCCCTTCCCGGCCGGGGATCTACCGAAGAGTTCTGCGACGACCATGATGCCCGCATTGTACCTCCACCCATATATGGTTGTCCGGGCAGGGGGTGCGACGAAGCCCCCGACCTCCGACCCGCTGTCAGATGAGGAAATACTGTTAACGCCAAGCCCCTATCAAGCAGGGCGTTAACACAAAGTTTATTCGTATGGGGGCGAACAGTCTATGGATGGCATCGCGGTGCGTAAACAACCTCGGTGGAAAGGTGCTCCTCATGGATGTGACACCCGAACAGGTGAATGGCTACGTGCGAAAGCACTGCAAAGAGTACTATGAGATGCCTCCGGACTTTGTCTTCAAAGATATCCAGATGCTTCTGAAGTCTCCCATGCTTGTCGGCCTCCAGATTCGTAAACAGAAGGTTCTGCTACCGTTTACAAAGCCCTGTCCCGGCTATGGGACAATGCTTTATGAGGTGGCGGCAAAGGAAGAAGACCTTGATTTTATCCGTAACAACCTCGTGAAGGTCTCGGAGTGACTGCTCCTCCACCAACGTGGGGGCTTTCCGCCTGCTCCCTTTTGTAAGCGGGGCAGTTGCTCAAGTATCGCACCTGCTCTCCGGGTTGCAGGGTGGACGTCTGCGGGGACGGGGCGGGAGCAACCTGCAACGACCCCGGGACTGCAACTGTTCACGAAAGTGGGCCGGCAGCTCTCAAATATCGCCTAAAATAACTTTCTTGACGCTCAAATCATAAATCTGCTCCCATTTCAGCAGATCCTGCCGCCCAGGTGGGGTGGTATGACCGATCGCTATATAGCCCCTGACAGAAAAACCTTATAGCGATCATTGTGGGCATTAAAGAGTGGGTAATCCCTCAGGACAAGGTTTTTTTTGATCTCTTCGACAGGATGGCCGCGACCGTCGTTACCGCAGCCGATCTGCTGGTCGAATTCGTCGAGAATTTCGAGAACGTGAAAGAGCAGTGTTACAGGATGAAGCAGATCGAGCACCAGGGAGACGAGATTACGCACCAAATCTACGAGCAGCTGAACCGGACGTTCATCACGCCACTTGAGCCGGAAGAGATCTCCCGGCTTGCATCGGCGCTGGACGACATCCTCGATTACATCGACGGCACTGTGCAGCAGATGTACGGCTACGGCATCACCGAGACCGACGCCCATATGGTCGAACTTGCAAAGTTGATCCAGCTCAGCGTCATCGAGATCGAGAAGGCCGTCAACAGCATCAGGTCGATCAACGATCCGGGCATGATCGAGGAACGGTGCATTGAGGTGAACCGCCTGGAGAATATCGCAGACAATGTCCTTGGTCATGCCATTATGGACCTCTTCAAGACGGAGGATGCGATCACCATCATAAAACTCAAGGATATCTACGAGAACCTGGAGATGGCGACCGATAAGTGTGAAGATGTCGCAAATGTCCTGAGCGATATAGCCATCAGACACACCTGACCGCTATGGACCTGATCATCATCCTCGGCATCCTGCTCGCGTTACTCTTCAATTTCGCGAACGGCCTGAACGATGCCGCCAATTCGATCGCCACCATCATTGCGACCAAGGCCCTGACGCCCCTGCAGGCGGTGCTCCTCGCAGGGGTCTTCAACCTCCTCGGCCCCCTTCTTTTTACCACAGCGATTGCAGCGACCATCGGGAGAGGGATCGTCGACCCCATATTCCTCACGCCGCCGCTGATCCTCATGGCCCTGGTCGGTGCGGTTCTCTGGGTTCTTGCGACTTCATATCTTGGGATCCCCGTATCCAGCAGCCATGCCCTTATAGGGGGGCTTCTTGGCGCCGGAATTGCAGCCGCCGGGATTGGCGCAGTCTTCTGGCCGTCGCTTGCCCTGCTTAAGCAGGTCATCGTCTACGGATTCGCCGGGGCGATTCCCGGTGCTATCATCACTGGTGCGTTTGCGCTCTGGAAGGGTGACTTCAAGCCGTGGAACCTGCTCCTCGGCGGACTCATCGGGATGACGATAGCCATCCCGCTCGCCATCGCAACCGGGTTTTTGAAGATCAGCGGTATCCTGGCGGTCATTATCTTCATCGTCATCTCCCCCATGCTCGGGCTCATATCCGCGTTTGCCCTCGGTATCATCGTCGCCCGCATCTTCCGCAACTACCCTCCACGGCGCCTGACGAGTCACTTCAGAAACCTCCAGATATTCTCGGGATCGCTTCAGGCAGCAGGTCACGGCGGCAACGATGCCCAGAACGCGATGGGTATCATCACCGCCATGCTCCTTGCCGGCGGGCTGATCTCCGAGTTTGTCGTCCCGCTCTGGGTTATACTGGCATCATCGCTCGCCATATCGGTCGGAACACTCCTTGGCGGATGGCGCGTCGTGGATAAGATGGCCAACCGGATCACAAAGATACGCCCCTACCAGGGGTTCTGCGCCTCGACCGCTGCCGGGAGTGTCCTTTCGCTGATGAACGTCTTTGGCGTTCCTGTCTCGACGACTCACGCGATAACCGGCGCGATCATGGGTGTCGGCGCGACCCGCGGCTACTCGGCAGTTAAGTGGGGTGTGGTTCGCGAGATCCTCATCGCATGGATCCTGACCATACCGGCGGCGGCGGTCGTGGCCGGGATCTGCTTCTTTGCCGCCCGGACTCTCACCGGTGGGATTATATGACCAGACCGGTCCGCGTGAAACTCCCCAGTAGACTACCGGCCACGCGAAGCACCCGGTGTACCCTGCATCCTCATCAGTTGGGTTGATGGCCAGTACAGCCTCATCGACGATCCGGGGCAGTCAGGTCGTCCCGGGGGCAGGCGGCCTGGCTGCCCATGAGCATCGGTTCACTTAATGCCTGCAACAACCAAGTATTCTTCAGAAATGCGTGAACCGGCAGTAAAAAAGATTCTCTACTGGTGCGACAACTGCAACGTCCCCCTCATCGGGCGCACCTGCGCGTGCGGTGCCAGGAGCAGGGAGATCCCGCTCCTGCAGCCATATGATGTCCGCCCTGCACTGGCAGCGGATATGGCCCTTATCCGGGGCCTTCTTGCCGCGCAGTTCGGCGATATCCCCCTGCCGGGAGTCGTGCTCCTGAACAAGACCGGCGGTACCGACAGGGCCGACCTTGTGATCGTGCATGGCGACCGGTTCGGCTGGCTCATGTTTGACCCGGTCACCCGGCAGTTCAGCCTCGATATCGCCCCTGAGGCGCTCCCATACATCCTGCCGCATGCAACCCGCGGCATCGTCGACCTTGAAGCCGAGCATGCCGTGAACGCCCACAAGGGGCGTATCGGCGGGAAACGGTTCCCCTTATCGACCCCTGTGCCCGACGGGACGGTTATCGTCTCCTACAAAAACCGGTTTGGCACAGGTGTCGTGAAGGACGGGCAGGTCCGGGTGAAGGAACTCGTCCCTGTCGAGCCCCGGACTCGCCCCGACCCTGGCTGGGACGTGGTGATCGGGAAGAACCGGTATCACCTGAAGAACCTTGAGCGCAACGCAGTCCGCACCATCAGAAAGCACATGAACGACCGGCCGTGCGTGAACGTATCGTTCTCCGGCGGCAAGGACAGCACCGCCGCCCTCCACCTTGCCCGTAAGGCAGGGGTGGAGAAGGCGTTCTTCATCGATACCGGGATCGAACTCCCGGAGACGGTGGAGTTCGTGGCGTCGCAGGGCGTCGAGATCATCAGGAAAGGCGGCGACTTCTTCCAGGCAGTCGAGAAGGCCGGTCCGCCGGGGAAGGACCTCCGCTGGTGCTGCAAACTCCTGAAACTCCATCCCTTAAAGATCTACCTTAGCGGTGTCGGCCCCTGTGTCACCATCCAGGGGAACCGCTGGTACGAGTCCTGGAACCGTGCTGACCTTGACGAGACGAGCCAGAACCCGGCAAACCCCCTGCAGCTGAACGTCTCACCGATACGGAACTGGCGAGCGCTCGAGGTCTTCCTCTACCTCTGGTGGCGCAAGGCCCCCATAAACCCGCTCTACGAGAAGGGGCTTGAGCGGATAGGCTGTTACCTCTGCCCGGCGGCGCTCGAGAGTGAGTACGAGGGGCTCCGGAAGATGCACCCGGAGCTGACGGAACGCTGGGACGGGTTCCTCGAGCGGTGGGCAAAGAAGACAGGAATGCCGGACGCCTACCACCAGTGGGGGCTCTGGCGGTGGCGGGCGCTGCCGCCGAAGATGCGTGAACTCTGCAGGGACCGGGGCATCCCCCTCAACGATGACTTTACGTTGCAGGCGGCCCCGGTGAAGGAATTGATAGAGGTGGCAGAGATGGAGACTGCACGATCCTGTGAGCCGGCATCACCGGCAGGAAAAGAATTTTCCGCAGAAGAGATCCGCCGGGATTTCCCGATCCTTGGCGATATTATCTACCTGGACAACGCTGCGACGAGTTTCTCGCCCGAGCCGGTGGTAGAGGCACTCGTCGAGTTCGAGCACCGTTACCGGGCCAACGTCGGCAGGGGAATCCACCGCCTGACGCAGATCGCGACCCAGCGCTACTGGCATGCCCACGAGAAGGTGGCCCGGTTCATCGGCGGGGAAGCGGGCGTCACCATCTTTACGAAGAACACCACGGAAGCTATCAACATGGTTGCGCAGGGGCTCTCCTGGAAGCCGGGCGACCGTGTGGTGACCACCATCCTGGAACACCACTCAAACCTCCTGCCGTGGAGAGCGCTTGGCAAGCAGGGCGTCTCCCTCGACGTGATCGGGATCAATGCCGACTACTCGCTCGACCTCGCCGCGCTCGAGGAGTCCCTGGAGAGAGGCGGCGTCCGGCTTGTCGCCGTCACCCACGCCTCGAATGTGCTCGGCGTGACGACGCCTGTTCCGGAGATCGCCCGGATGTGCCAAAAACACGGTGCCCTGCTCCTGGTGGACGCCGCACAGTCCCTGCCGCACATGCCGGTGGATGTCTCGCAGCTCGGTTGCGACTTCCTCTGCTTCTCGGGGCACAAGGTCTTCGGGCCGACCGGCACCGGTGTTCTCTGGATGCGGGAGGCGATCCTCGAGCCACAGGTCCTCGGCGGCGGTATGGTCGAGAGCGTGACGTCGGAGGGGTATGTGCCGGCCGAGGGCTACCAGCGCTACGAGGCCGGGACGCCGAACGTCGGCGGCGGGATAGCGCTCGGCGTCGCCGTGGACTACCTCTCAGCGATCGGGATGGAGAGGATACACCAGTATGAGGAGCGCCTGACCGCCCGGCTCATCGACGGGCTCTCCCGGATCGACGGGGTCAGGGTCTATGCCTCCCGGAGGGCCGGGTCACGTATTGGTGTCGTCTCGTTCACCATCGACGGCATCCACCCGCAGGAGGCCGCCCACCTGCTCGACGAAGAGGCAGATATTCTTGTGCGGTCGGGGCACCACTGCTGCCAGCCGCTCATGGAGCATCTCGGCCTTCCAAACGGGACGGTGCGGGCGAGCCTTGCGGCCTACACAACCGAGCAGGAGATCGACCTTCTTCTTGCAGCCGTCGGCGAGATCAGCCGGGGCAGGTGAGGCGCCGTCCCCTGCCCCACGCTCCCACCACGGCCAGAACAGGCGCTCAACCGGGATAACCCCAAAAAGCGCTCTCTCCGGGGGCACTTACCCGGCTCATCCCAGTAAGAGTTCTGGCCCGGCATTTTTCTCACACCCTCATTAAATCAGAGTGCCAGGGCAAGCTGAGTCCACCAAGGTCTCACGCGAAGACGCGAAGACGCGAAGGACGTGTCTTCCCCCCCGCCACCCTTCGCGCTCCCCGCGTGCGGCTGGCGATCACGCCCACAAACCCGCACCATACGGTGAATTGGTCCACCCGTTCATTATTCCAGGACGCGATCGTCTTACTGCGGAAGGTGGACTTACTGCCGCCCTACGCGCCGATTCCTGCTATCCGCTCCGCGTGTGCATAGACTGCTATATCCGGGGTGCCGGCGGACCCGACAACGCAGAGCCCGGTCTCCTCTGCGACCTCCACGGCAAGGGCGGTCGGAGATCCGGTGGAGATGATCGCCGGGATGTTGGCGATCAGACACTTCCTGACCATCTCTGAGGTGATACACCCGGTGCTGACGGCAACTGTCCGGGGGAAGTCGACGGAGTTTTGCAACCCGTAACCGATAACCCGGTCGAGGGCGTTGTGCCGGTCTATATCTTCCGATCTGGCAATGATGCTGCCACCGGCAACGAGGGCGACTGCCTCGATCCTGCCGGCAGGAATGCGGGCATCTGGAGCGAGGAGGGCGGCGACGGCGGCCGCGATCTCGGGGATGGATATAATGAGATCGGAGTTGATCGTGGGCAGTTTCTCTGTGTCGATGTAGGAGACAGCCCCCCCGCACCCGGAGAGGATGGTCTTCTTTGTGCTGACCCGCTTGAAGAGGTTCCTGGTAAGGACACTTATCCGGTTCTCTTCAATCCTGACCGACTCGATCTCGTCAACATCCCTGATGATCTCTTCGGTGTAGAGATAGCCGGTGATGAAGTCCTCGAATCTGGCAGGGCTCAGGATCGCAGTCGTCATGTGCCGCCCGTTGACGAAGATCGCAACCGGCGTCTCCTCGGCGGCATCCTGGGTGGTCTGCCCGGCGGAGCCGTCGTCGATGGGAATACAGGGGATTTTTTTAAACATGGTCCTCACGTTACAGTGCTTGCACGCGGCCCGGGAGTAGGGTCGTTTGTGCATAGAGGTGCACGGTGCAGAACTATAATACCCGGCGTCTCCCCGGGATTGGGGATGGAGTGGCCCTGACCGTGCGGGGTACTCTCGGTGAACCACCCGGTGCTTGCGCAAGCGGGCTTCCTGTTTCAACGACCCGGCTTCAAACGAGGTCTCATGTGATCTCCACAGGCGTTGGTTATCCTGTTCGGGCAGTCCCTGCCGTAGGGCTATGTGTGAGCCCCGATTGCCCAGGTTTCCCGCAAACATTGGGTATACTATCCTATGACACCTCAAATACTATGATGGTGAGCCGTGCGGGGGATTCGTGAAGAAGGGGCACCGCTCCCACCTCCCCCGTGCGGAGGGGGCTCTCCTGCTCGATGCCTGCCCGCAAGCCCCGCCGAGGTAGGTTTGTCTCCTGCGCCCCTCATGACCTGAACGACAGCCCCCGACTCCTTCCGGGCGGTTGTAATGTTCTGGTACGAGCGGAGTAGTGAGGAATCTGACGTGAGCATGGCATATGTCTATTATAAGGATAACACATGTACTATTATTTAAGAAAGGGTTGGTAAATTAAGCATTCCCGAGGTGGAGTAATGATGAAGGCAAAAGAGCATTTCAACGACACGGCAGACCATTACGAAGAACAGATAGAGAAGATAATTCCGTATGCAGACCATTTCTTCGGGATAGCCCTTGATTGCATTCCTCCGGGAAACCTCTCTGTTCTTGAACTGGGTAGCGGGACCGGTTATGTGACGGAGCGTATCCTCAGGAGAAATCCGGGAGCGAGGGTAACCTGTATCGATATGACGCCGGAGATGCTTGCCGTCGCACGAGGCAAACCCAAACTTGATGGTGTCTCCTTCATCGAAGGGGATTTCAGGGATGTGTGGCCGGATGAGCAGTTTGATCTCGTGATCACAACCCTCTGTCTGCATCATCTCCCAGACAGGGACCGGGCTACGGTGATTCGCCGTATCCATACAACGCTCAACAAAGGAGGGCGCTTCATCAACGGCGATATATTCAGGCCGGAAAGCGAGTGGGAGGAGACACTCTCCAGGAACCGGTGGCGCCGGTACATGGTGGAGCACGGACTCCCCCCGGGCGATGCGGAAGGAATGATTGAGATGCGGCGGAAGAATTACCAGTATATCGATACATTCCGGGGATACCGGCAGAAGCTCTTCAACGCAGGATTCCAGCGGATCTTCTGTCCGTATATCTGTCATTTCACCGGTGTATTTGTTGCAGCCGGGTGAAGCGCAGAACGGTCATCCCTGCTCTCTTCCATCACGTCCCGGAGGCGGCGTCCTCTCCAGGAGAGGGGTTCCAGCCCTGAAACAGTCCACCGCATGGAGCCCGCCCGGAGGAAAGGCTGTTTTCCGCTCGTGTAGCCTCGCGCTGCGCCTCATGAGCGTTTAGCCCCGGGGGGTGTCAACCAACCCGCAATTGCCCTGCAACTCCTGCGGGTTCCGTATAATTCTTAAGACCTCGATACTCACTAATTCTGGGTAATTATGGAAAGCGCCGCACTATCTATCGAGTTCCAGATGAGTCTCCTCCTCTTCCTCGCGCTCGCCGGCTACCTCCTGGCATCCAGGATCAACCAGTCAGCGACGATCGGGGCCATTCTCGTGGGGCTCCTGGTCGGCCCGAGCATGCTCGGGCTGATCACCTACACGGAGTTCGTCCGGAGTCTGGCCCACCTGGGCGCGATCATCCTTCTCTTCGTCATCGGCTTTGAGTTCAATGTCAGGGATATCCTGAAAGCACGCTACGCAGTCATAGGAACCCTCGGCGTGGTCATACCGTGGCTTGGCGGCTACGCCACTGCTATCCTCTTTGATTTCGACTTCATAAGCGCGGTATTCATCGGCACGGCGCTGACCGCCACGAGTATCGCCATCACCGCGAACGTCCTCAAGGAGATTGGCATGCTCCAGACCGGGGCGGCAAAGGCGATCATCGGCGCCGCGGTCATCGACGACGTTCTCTCTCTCCTGGTGCTCTCCGTTTCCACCGGTCTGGTGAGCGGGGAGATCTCAGTGGCAGGGATCGTCCTTATGTTCGCCAAAGCGGTCGGGTTCATCGTCATCGCCGGCGTCGCCGGGCTCTTCGGCGTTCGAAGGCTCATCGAGCGCATGGACGCATCAGCCCTGGCGCGGAGGTATCCAGAGTTCGTCTTTATCTTCGCCATGATGATGGCGTTTCTCTATGCGATGCTCGCCGATCTCGTGGGCTTATCAGGGATCATCGGTGCGTTCATCGCCGGAGTCTCCTTCGGCAGCGTCGAGCTCCGGCAGAGCAAGGGTGTCAAGGAAGGCGCCGAGTACTTCCAGATCATCTTCGCCTCGATCTTCTTTGTGTCGCTTGGGATCCTCGCGGACGTCAAGGCGCTCACCCCCGACATCCTCATCTTCCTCGTGGTGCTGACCCTGGTCGCCATCGTCACCAAGGTCATCGGGTGCGGCCTGCCCGCCAGAGCGATGGGGATGTGCCGCGAAGACGCCCTCATCGTCGGGTTCGGGATGGCGCCGCGGGGCGAGGTGGCGATGATCGTCGCGCTGATCGGGCTGGACTCGGGGCTCATCGGCCAGAACATCTTTGTGGCGATCGTCCTGATGAGCCTGCTGACTACCATCATCACCCCGATCGTCTACCGGAACTGGTTCTTCAGGGGCGCGTACTGTGCTATAGAATAACCCGGGGAGAAGCCAGAACCTTTTTTTGAAGGGTCGGCCCGGCATCCCTTTCCCCTCTACTGGGATCCGCAGAGAGGGGAGGGCGGAGCCCCCCTCCGGGATGCTTCCGGCTCACCAGACTTCGGGAAACGCCATGTTGGTGTAGATGTCCTCGAGGCGCGCCTTGTGGCCGCGCTCCATCGAGGCGAGGCTCTCGAATAACTCTATCTGTTCTGGATCCACGCTGAGACTCGCGAGCTGGGTGTACATCTGCATTGCGTCGAGCTCCTTCCGAATCGCGATGACCAGGCCGTCGAGTGGTTTTAAGTCGGCCGAGAGCGGCGGGGTCTCCAGGGTCTCTGCAACCTTGTAGTCCCGCTTCGTGTCAAACCCGAGTTTTCGGGGCTCCTTCATGAGAAGCGCCTCGAGGGTCTTTCTGTGTTTGCTCTCCTCTCCGGCAAGCTCGTTGAAGAGGCTTTTCAGGTTCTCGTCCTTGACCTTCTCCCTGACCATGCGGTAGAAGGTGTAAGCCTCAATCTCCCTGTCGATGGCGTTTGATATGATGGAACGATACTCTTCGACATCCATGACTTCATGCACCGGCGGGCAAGTAACACGCCAGGGTTCTTAAACCTTGTTGGGCCGGGGTCCGGTATCGCGTGTGTTAACGAGGGGGCGAGCAGAGTGGGTCCAGCTCCGGCTTGATCCCCGGGTTCACTCCAGATACTGGACCCGGGTGGCGATAGCCGGGGGAAAGCCGCGTCCGGGGCCGCAGGGGGAGTGCAGGGGTAGCCCGGACCCGGTTCTTCCCCCCCGGGGTGAGCCGGGGGATACTCCGCGTTCACCAGAACCGACATGGGGGTAACCGAGCTTGAACCTCACCGATAGCCGACCCGGAACGCAGTGCACCCACGTGGTAAGTTCGCGCCAATGGGGGCAAGCCCCCTCCCCTGTCTCACCAGGTAGCGATACTCGCAAACCCACACTCCGC
>NZ_DAQR01000112.1:0-6427 GCF_002502935.1 Methanoculleus sp. UBA413 | reverse complement strand
CGGGGTGAACAGGTAGGGTTTCACCAAAGTCCAACGCCGTGATGCACAGGCCTGAGGGGCAGAACACCAGGATACCCTGAACCGGCCCCGCGAAAAAAAGAGATTGATTAGATGAACCGGGGCTTCCGGGAGAGGTTCCTCGGGGTGTAGAGGGGGCGGAAGGGCTTTCCGGCAGTCTCCATCTTCACCGCCTGGATGAGTTCGTCCTCGGTCATCGTCTCCTTATAGGGCTTCTTCTTCTCCGAGAGTTTCCTGATGGTGACCGTGAGCCGGCCGGTCTCGGCCTCCTGGTCGCCGATCACCGCGACGTAGGGCACCCAGTCCATCCCGGCCCCGCGAATCTTCTTGTTCACGCTCTCGTCCCGGTCGTCGACGTCTGCTCTGATACAGGCAGCATTGAAGCGTGCGCAGATCTCCTCCGCAAAGCAGATATGCCGCTCCGCCACCGGCACCAGCCGAACCTGGGTCGGCGCGAGCCAGGTCGGGAACGAGGGGACATCCTGGGTTGCTGTGTTCTCAAGCAGCGCGCATATCACCCGCTCGATCGAGCCCGTCGGCGAGCAGTGAAGGATCGGGGGATGGACTTCCGCCCCTTCCGGAGTGTAGTACTTGATGTCAAACCGGTCTGCGCTCTCCACGTCGATCTGGACCGTCGGGTTCTCGATTGGCCTCCCCTGTGCATCGATCGCCGCGAGGTCGGCCTTCGCGATCCAGTAGTGCGTCCGCTCCGAGAGGATCTCAATCAACATCGGCACGCCCGACTTCGCGACGAGGTTCTTTATCCAGAGTTCATACTGCTCAAAGAAGTCCCGGGTGCACCGGAAGACCCCCACAAGCGGGGTCTCGAGATCCTCACCGCTCTTCCAGCCGATCGCGAGCTGCTCCTCGAAACTTGCGAGTGCATCGTCCACATCCCGGCAGAGGGTATGCATATCAGGCATCGTGAAGGCGCGGAGGCGCTTCAGACCGATCACTTCGCCCTTCTGCTCGTGCCGGAACGAGTAGGTCGAGAGCTCGTAGAGTTTCATCGGGAGGGTGTTTGGCGAGATGTGCATATCGTGCATGATCGAGAACATCCCAAAACACGCGGCAAACCGGAGCATCATATCACGGTTGCCGCTCTTGAACCGGTACTGCCGTTCCCCGAACTTGGCGGCGTGCTCCGCGATCGCCTGGTCGCCAAGGTCGTACATCACCGGGGTCTCCACCGGCATCCCGCCGTACTCAAGCACATGCGCAAGGACATAGTCGGCAAGGAGATCCCGGATCAGCTTGCCCCGGGGCATCCAGCGGTGGTGCCCGACATCAGAGCGCGGCTCGTACTCCACAAGTTCCTTGGCCCGCATCAGGTCCACGTGGGCGGGCTCGATTCCCTCCGGCCCCGGATACCCGAGTTCTTTCCTGATCAGGGAGGCGAAGGGCGTGTTCTCCTTTACGTAGTCGGCCACGTCTTTTCGTTCCCCTTCGGGGGTGAAGACAAAGAACTCGTGCTCGATCTCCTTCTTCGGGGCAGCCGCACCTTCGCCGGGCACGATCGTCCGGGAGAGTTCCGAGAGCGGGTGGCCCTTGCAGGAGAGCGAGAAGGCCTTGTACCAGCCAAACGGCGCCCGTTTTACAACAAACCCGTCCATCCCGGTGATGGCCTCGGCAAGACCCCGGAGAACATTCACCGCCGCTTTCGGCGATGCAAGGTCGGAGGAGAGGTGAGCGTAGGGGTAGATCATGATATTGGTGGTGCCAAGCTGCCGGGCAGTGGTGACGATCTCGTCCGCCGCCTGCCGGATAGCATCCTCGATATTCTCCTCGTCGACAGACTCAACCGCGCAGAAGACGGCGAGCGCCTCATCGAGGGCGTCCTTTGGGACCGCATCCTCTTCGGCGACCTTCGTCTTCTTCCGGGCCTCGTACTCGATATGATCAGAGTGGATCAGAAGAAGTCGCATTGTTATCCCCAGTTGAACCGTTCAATATCTGTTTTCCTGCTATATAGTGCATAACGCTCTTCGGGCGGGAGCACATGAAGCCCCGCCCATCCCTTCCCGCTTCGAGCGGCAGAATGCGCGCGAGCTTCACGCGCTACGCGCATTCTCGTGGTAGCGGGAGAGGGTCGCTTGCCGCTGGTCCATATACTTCGCGTCCCGCTTCATGTTATACGGGCGCGCGGCGCGGTCTGTGCGGTAGAAGACCAGTTGCCCGATCGGCATCCCCGCGTAGACCCGGACCGGCCGGGAGTTCACGTTGCACATCTCAAGCGTTATTGTCCCCCGGAACCCCGCATCGATCCAGCCTCCCGTCTGGTGGAGTTCGATCCCAAGACGCGCGATGCTGCTTTTCCCCTCGATGCTCGCCACGACGTCGTCGGGGAGTTCGATCGCTTCCAGGGTCTCGGCGAGGAGAAACTGCCCGGGGGCGAGGACGATCGAGTCGGCAACCATCTCCTCCACACCTGCGCAGACGCTCTCCTTCTCGTATGGGTCGATCACGGTATCTCCCGGAACGTACCAGACAAAGTGGGAACCGAGCCTGATATCGAGTGAGTTTGGCTGGATCAGGCCGGGATCGTAGGGTTCCACCTTGATGTACCCATGCCTGATACGGTCTTCTATCTGCCAGTCGACAAGAATCATGCTCCTAGATCTCTCCTCAAAGCCAGTTAGTCTTTGTTTTCCATATGCCACTCCGCCCTGCGCATCAGGCCGTGGAGCGTGCTCACCTCGCGGGTGGTCAGTTTTGTCCGGCCGAAGACCCGGCGGAGGAGGATCATCGTGTTCTCCCGCTTGAAATCAGGGTGGTCGATCCGGTCCAGGAATGCGTCGAGGTGCCGGTAGAGCGACTTCATCTCGACCTGCCCGGCCAGGGGGTAGGTCCCGCGCGGCAGGTTCGCAAGCTCGTAGCAGAGGATGCCCACCGCGTGGGAGAGGTTCAGGATAGGGTATGCCTCGGAGGTTGGGATGGTGCAGATGAGGTTTGCACGCGCGAGTTCTTCGTTCGCGAGGCCCCAGTTCTCCCGCCCGAAGAGGACCGCAACCGTCCCGTCGATATCGGCGATGATCTCCCTGACCTCTGCCGGCGCGTAGTAGGGCATCCGCATCGCGGTGCAGACAGATTTGCTCACCTCGCCGGTCGTTGCGACCACGAAATCAAACTCCCGGTAGACCTCATCGGTCGTCATCCGGCGGGCGCCATCAAGGACATCGCGGGCATGGGAGGCGCGCATAATGGCCTCATTGCCGAACGGGCAGGGGTTGACCAGGACCAGCCTGGTAAACCCGAAGTTCTTCATCACCCGGGCGGCGAACCCGACGTTTCCCTCGTAGAGGGGTTCTATCAGGACAATTGAGACCTCAGGCATGTATCACTGTACCGCCCGGACCGTAGCCCGGAGCACATCGACCCCGTCCTCGTAGACGGCGTTCCCTACGACGATTGTGTCGGCGATACTCCCCATCTCCGCCGCCTGCTCAGCCGAGCGGATACCGCCGCCGTAGTAGAGGATAGCGTGCTCGATCGCATCAGATGCCGCCCGCACGATATCTGGATCCCCATAGGTCCCGCTGTACTCGATATAGACGATCGGGAACCGGAAGTAGCGGTCTGCCACTCCCACGAACGCGGCCACATCCTCCTTTGCGAGAGTGCAGTCCGCCCCGGTCACCCGCCCGACGGCGGAGGCCGGGTTGAGGACGATGTATGCCTCGGGCACCACGATATCCCAGTTGATGCTACCGCCGTTACGGAGCCAGGCGTAGTGCTTCCCGATGATCCAGCGTGCGTCGCTCGTGTTCATCACGCTCGGGACAAAGAGGTGGTCGACCTCCCCGTCGAATATGGCGCAGTCGGGGCTCGCCGGTTCCACCACCAGCGGCAGCCCGTAGGCCGAGACCATATCCAGGAGTTCGCGGAGGTTCTCCTGCGTCACGTTCAGGGTGCCCGAGAGCATCAGGGCATCGGTACCGCTCGTCACGATCTCCTCGACGGCGCCCGGCGGGAGGTGTTTGTCAGGATCCAGTTTCGTCACGTGTGCCCAGGTCTTCCAGTTCGCGTGCATGGTGTCACTTCAGATGGCCAATGTAGTCGTGGAGTCGGGCCTCTGCGATGCCGGTGATCGATGAGACCTTCTCCGGGTCGGCCTCACGAAGCGTGGCGGTGTCGTAGATGCCTGCAAGGTAGAGCCTCTGCACGGTCGCCTCCCCGATGCCGGGGATCGCCAGGAGTTCCTTTCGTCCGCGTTCGAGCACCGCTTTGGTGATCTTCGCCGGGGTGGGGCGACCAAGATGGCTGCAGACCAGATCCACATGTTTATGTACGGTTTCCGGATTAATGCCGGTTTTGCTTGAGAGGTAGGGGATGGGGAGGTAGCAGAGGTCGTCAGGGCTTGCGACGCCGCCGGCCTGGTACTTCTTCAGGCTGACCGCGGGGACCCCGGCCTCCCGGAGGGCGCGCTCGTTGCAGAGCCCGCGGGCAGCCTCCAGGAGTTCCGTCGCCCCGGCATCGCCTATGCCGGCCTTCTTCAGGACCGCAGGGTCTGCCTGTGAAAGCGCGCGGATATCCCCGATCCCCTGCTCGAGGAGGTTTCTCGTGATCTTCGCGTGGCTCCGTCCCCTGCGCGGGGGGATGACCTTCCTGATAAACTTCTTCAGTTCCGAGCGGCGGCGGAGGACCTCGAGCGCGTCCCCTGCCTCCCTGATGAGCTGGCCGGCCTCCCCGGTGTCGACACCGATGAACCCCGAGAGGTCGGGAGGCTGCATGCCCGCGATCTCAGAGACCGTATAGATATGGTGCGCGTGCAGGCGCTGCATGAGGTCGTCGGTCATCGAGGGCATCATCCGGAGCGCCTCGATGTTCGACTCGATGTGGCTGCAGAGCGGACAGCCTATCGTCCAGGGCCGGGAGCCTTTCCGGATCAGGCGGACGTGGGAGAGCCCGTGCTCCTCACAGGTCTCGTCCAGCCGGATCGCCCGTCCCCAGGTGCTGCCGGGCAGGCTGATGTTGAACCGGCACTCCGGGTAGCCGGTGCACCCGATGAACTGGGAGATGCCGATGTGCCGGATCCGGAGGTCGTGGCCGCAGACAGGACAGGGGCCGACGGTGTGCTCCTCCGCGGTCTGCTCCATGATCTCCTCGCCGATCACCTCCTCGTGCGCCTCGAGTTTGTCAAAGACCCGGTGAAGCATCCCGCGGGACTCGGTGACGACGTCTTCGCGGGAGCGTTCGCGCTGCTTGATGAGTTGCATATGCTCTTCAAGCGTCCTGGTCATCTCAGGCTCCGTGATCGTCGCTGCATGGTTGTCGAGCGCATCCGTGACTGCCCTCCCGACGAGCGTCGGGCGGAGCGGGTTCCCCTCCACGTAGCGGCGGGAGATGAGTTTGCCGATCACCTCGTGCCGGGTGCTCTTCGTCCCGAGGCCGTGCTCCTCCATCACCTGGATGAGCCGGCTCTGGGAGTAGCGGGGCGGCGGCTGCGTCTGCTTCTCTTCGAGGTTCACGCTCCTGATAGGCAGGCGTTCTCCCGCAGTAAGCACCGGGAGGATCTTCTCCTTCGCCTCCGAGTAGGGGTAGACCCGGCGCCATCCCGCGGAGAGGAGCCGGCTGCCAGTGGCAGCGTAGGGTTCGCCGGAGGCGTCGAAGGTGCACCTGACGGTTGCCCACGTCGCGTCGGGGGAGAGGGTCGCAAGGAACCGGCGGACAATGAGTTCGTAGACCTTCCACCGGTCCTGTCCGAGGGCCTCCCGGGTTGCCGCGCCCGTGGGATGGATCGGGGGATGGTCCGTGCTCTCCTTCTTGCCCCGCGTCGGGACCGGCCGCCGGTGCTGTTGCACCCAGGCGACGTCAGCATCAAACACTCCTCCCCGAAGCGTCTCCAGGATCCCGTTCAGGTTCAGGGACTTCGGGTAGACCGTGTTGTCGGTCCTCGGGTAGGAGATGTACCCGTTCATGTAGAGGTCTTCAGCAAGCCGCATCGCATTTGCCGCCGAGAGACCCAGGCGGCTCGCTGCGACGATGAATGTCGTGGTGTCGAACGGGGCCGGCGCCCGGTCGTTCTTCTGCCCCTCTTTCACATCCGTGACCACGAGCGGCTCCTTTGTCCCTGCCTCTGCAGCAAGAGCCGTTTCGTGGTCGGTGAACCGACCGGCGGTGTGCCGCGCCTCCACCGGTTGTTCGTCCTTCTCGGTCATGAGCGAGAGCATCCAGTAGGTCTGGGGGACGAAGTTCTCGATCTCGCGCTCCCGGTTCACGATCATAGCAAGCGTCGGACTCTGGACCCGACCTACTGATAGGATATTCCTGCCGCCCCGCCGGGCCGCGAGACTGATGAACCTGGTCAGCGACGCTCCCCACATCAGGTCGACCATCTGCCGGGCCTCACCGGCAGCCGCGAGCGCAAAGTCGAGGTCTGTTGGGTCCTCAAAGGCTGACCGTATCTCTG
>NZ_DAQR01000068.1:0-5916 GCF_002502935.1 Methanoculleus sp. UBA413 | reverse complement strand
TGTCCATGCAATACCATCTCACGCGAGGGGCGCGAAGCCGCGAAGTTCGGTTGCCGGGCGGCATAGTCCCCTTCGCGTTCTTCGCGGCTTCGCGTGAGATGAGTGTAATAATTAGATACTATAGTCCAGTACGGTGGACCGTGGTGGCTATCTCCACGGGGGGTGGGGACCGGGGAGGCGGCACGACCCACGACCCCCTCACCCCGCATGCGTCGAGGATGCGTGGCGATGCCTGGCGGGAGGTGCCGTGCCCGGGAGTGATGGAACTGAACCGGGAGCCCCATTGGCCAAACGGGGGTGTTTCATGGAAAGCCGGCTCGATGCACTAGACCCTGTGCCTCCGCCCGCTCGCGTCGCGCGCGTAGTGCCCGAACTCGCTCCCGAGCAGGACGTCGCCGGAGAAGACCGGACCGTCCCGGCAGACCCGGAGACCGTGCGGGTCGGTGCAGCATGACCCGCAGAGGCCGACGCCGCACTTCATGTAACGGTGCAGGGAGAACTGCCCCCGCTCCGCACACCCCTCCCGGTCGAGGATGCCGAGCACCGCCGCCATCATGACCTCGGGGCCGCAGACGCAGATATGGCTGAAGTCGGCGAGGTCTACCCTCGATATGAGGTTGGTCACGAACCCGTGGTGACCGGCGGTGCCGTCGTCGGTCGCGACCATCAGCGTCGCTGCTTCCCGTATCCGGTCGGCAAAGAGGAGTTCAGAGGCTGTCCGGCCGCCGAGGAGGAAGGTATCCACCTGTCCGGCCGCGACAAGCGGCAGCAGCGGGGATGCGCCGACCCCGCCGGCGATAGCAAGGGTCCTCCCGGTGACCGCAAAGCCGTTCCCGTACGGACCCCTGATCCCGATCCGGTCGCCCTCGCGCATCGCAAAGAGGGCAGCGGTCGCGTCTCCCACCTCCAGGACGGTGATCGAGGACGGGGAGGAGAGGGCCATTGGGACCTCGTCGACGCCCGGCACCCAGACCATCACGAACTGCCCCGGCCGTGAAGCGATCTCGCGGTCGAAGACGAACGTCCTGATCGACGGCGTCGCCTGGATGATCTCTTTTAGTGTGACCCCGACGGGCATCTGCTCATCCATGGGCGCACCCCACGATCTCGCGTGCGTCGATACCGTCGTGGCTGTAGAGGTCCTTTGCAATCGCTGCAAAGATGCCGATATCGTCGATGACCGCGCTCCCTAGCTCGATGGCGCTCGCACCCGCCATCATCATCTCAACAACGTTATCTGCGGTGGAGACCCCGCCGCACCCTATAATTGGGATGGTACACGCCTCGTAGAGGTCGTAGACGCACCGGACCGCGATAGGGAAGATCGCCTTCCCCGAGAGCCCGCCGAACCGGTTTCCGAGCACCGGCCGGCGGAGGGACGTCGATATCCGCATCGCCTTCACCGTGTTGACCGCGACGACCGCATCCGCCCCGCCGCGTTCCGCTGCCGCCCCGATCTCCCCAATATCAGCGACATTTGGGGTGAGTTTCACCCAGGTCGGGACCCCGAGCGAGGCCACCGCCCTCGTGCACTCCTCCACCAGGGCAGGGTCGCTCCCGATAGCAGCCCCGTAGCCCTCCGCGTGGGGGCAGGAGAGGTTCAGTTCGAGCCCTGATGCTGTGCCGGCGAACCAGCCAGCGACCGTCCGGAACTCCTCCGGTGTCCCCCCAAAGATACTCACGACCACCGGTTCGCCCTGCAGGACGGCCAGTTCATCCTCGAACGCTGCCGAGGGGTTCGGGAGGCCCATGGCGTTGATGATACCTCCGTCGACGACGATCAGGCAGGGTCCCGGGTGTCCCTCTTTCGGGTCCGGGCCGATGGATTTCGTGACCACACCGCCCGCACCGTTGTGCAGGATGCGGGCGAGTGACGCACCGGTGGTCCCGAGGATGCCGGCAGCCAGCAGAAGATGGTTCTTCAACCGGACGCCGCCGACCTCGGTAGGGCCAGGATAAAGCGTAACCATTGAAAAAAGGTGGGAGTGAGGTATTATTATACCCTCGCGCCAAGTATAATAAAGAAGGAATATCTGCTCCGCTTCCCGGAGCCCGGATACCGGAACGGAATACGGCAAGGCGCCCCTTTTCCCTGCCGGACCGTCACTCTCCGTGCAGCAGGGCCGATTGATTGTACAGTCTTTTACCGTTATCCATACAGGACGATACGTATGACCTCGCTCGCAATCTTAGGTGTAGGAAAGGTGGGGGGCGAGACGGCGTTTCTCTCCGCCGCGCTCGGTCTCGCCGATGAGATCATCCTCTACGACGCATACGAGCCCATCCTCCGTGCCCAGGTGCTCGACCTGCAACACACGGGTATCGATGTTACCGTCTCTACCGACACAGCGGCGATGCGGGACGCCGATATCTTCATCTTTGCGGCAGGCACCCCGAGAACGCCGGATGTCAAGACCAGGGCCGACCTCCTCGAGGCCAACATCCCGGTGGTGAAACGTTGCGGCAAACACCTGCAGGGATTTCCAGGGGTCGTCATCACCATCACCAACCCCATGGACGCAAACAACTACGGCCTCTGGAAGGTGATGGGCATCGATAGGCGACAATGCATCGGGTTTGGCGGTCAGCTCGACAGCGCCCGCTTTGCCTGCCTCCTCCGCGAGGCAGGGGTTCCGGGGCCTGCCTGGGTGCTCGGTGAGCATGGCGAACACCAGGTGCCGCTCTTCTCAAAGACCGGCGCCTATGTCGAGATCGATGAGCGGGAAGCAACCCTCGCCCGGATGCGGGGGGCGAGCATGGAGGTGATCCGCGGCAAGGGCGGCACGGTCTTTGGACCTGCCTATCATATCGCGATGCTGATACGCGCGGTCCTCGAAGACCGACGCGAGGTGCTCTCCTGTTCGTGCGTGCTCGACGGCGAGTACGGCCTCTCGGGCTGCTCGCTCGGCGTCCCGGCCCGGATCGGGCGTGAGGGGATCCTCAGTATCGAGGAATGGAGCCTCGATACCTGGGAAGAAGAGAAGATGGCAGAGGCGGGAGCGTTCGTACAGGGCCTCTGCAGGAGGTTTGATGACTGAGCCTGTCCCGGAGTCCCGCATGAGCACCCCGGCAACCCTGGACGATTTCGGGAAGACCCGGATCGGCATTCACCAGGTGGAGTACAGTGTTGGCCCTGATATCCCGGTCATCCATGTATTCGGCCGGGATGCCTCAGGGAGCGCCGTCAAGGTTGACGTGACCGGTTTTCGGCCCTACTTCTACGCGCCAGCCGGCCAGGTCGACGAGACCCCCCTCCCGCAGGACGTCGACGTGGAGCCGGACACGACCTACCGCTCCATCCAGGGCGAGGCGCTACGAAGGCTCTACACCCGGCGCCCCGGTGACGTCCGCGACGTCCGTGACCGTTACCAGCACTATGAGGCAGACATCCCGTTTGCCACCAGGTTCATGATCGACTGCGGTCTTACCGGCGGTATGGAACTGCCTGCCAGCGCCACGGTGGTCGACTACCGCGAACTTGCGCCGGTCGATATCAAGGCTCCCGCGCGGACCTGCATCATGGATATCGAGTGCGTGGACGAGCGGGGTTTCCCGGAGCCGGAGCGGGATCCGATCATCTGCGTCACCTGCTGGGACTCCTTCGATGAGGACTACACGACCCTCCTCTGGACGCCTGGCGGGGTGCCGGGTGATGCGGCCGAACTCAGTCTCAACGCGCGGCACCGGGTCGTCCGGTTCCCGGACGAGGTGGCGATGCTCAAGGGGCTCATCGACTACGTCAGGGGGCGCGACCCGGATATCCTCTCGGGCTGGAACTTCGTTGAGTTCGATATCCCCTACATCCTGCAGCGGATGGCGGCGCTCGGGCTCCGCGGTGAGGACCTCGCGCGCCTCCCCGGGCAGACCACGCGTAACGCTGTCAGAGGGAGGTCGATCTTTGACCTCCTTGGCGCCTACCGGAAGATGCACCAGGCCCAGAAGGAGTCCTACCGGCTCGATGCGGTCGCCGAGGAGGAGCTCGGGGAGACGAAGGTCCGCTACAGCGGGACGATCACCGCACTCTGGCAATCCGACCCGGCACGGCTCGTGGAGTACAACTACCGCGACGTCGAACTCTGCGTCGGGATCGACAAAAAGAACAACATCATCGAGTTCTACCGGGAGATTGCCCGGTACGTAGGGTGCCCGCTCGACCGGACGCTGAACTCCTCAAACGTCATCGATATATTCGTCCTGCGTAAGGCTTCGGGCAGGTTCATCCTCCCCTCGAAGGGGTTTGCCGCCGGGGACGAGTTTGAGGGGGCGACCGTCTTTGAGCCCGCCACCGGTCTCCGCGAGAACGTGGTGGTCCTCGACCTGAAATCGCTCTACCCGATGGCGATGATGACGATCAACGCATCGCCCGAGACGAAGAATCCGGACGGGGAACTGCGGGCGCCAAACGGCGTCCGGTTCTCCCGGGAGCCGGACGGGTTAACAAGGAGCATCCTCTCGGAACTGCTCGTGGAGCGGGACGAGCGCAAGCGTCTCCGCAACCGCTACCCCTTCGGGTCGCCGGAGTACGTCCTCTACGACCTCCAGCAGAACGTCCTGAAGGTGATCATGAACTCCTACTACGGGGTCTCGGGCTACACCCGGTTCAGGCTCTACGACCGCGAGATCGGGTCGGCCGTCACATCGGTCGGGCGGGCGATCATCAAGCACACCCGTGATGTCATCACCGATCTTGGCTACACGGTCCTCTACGGCGACACCGACTCTTGTATGGTCGAGGTCCCGCCGGGGAGCCTTGAAGAGACCATCGCGAAGGCGAGGGCGATCGAGGCCCGCCTGAACGCGAGTTACGGCGACTTCGCGCGCCGCGAACTCGCTGCCGATAAACACTACTTCTCCATAAAGTTCGAGAAGGTCTACCGCCGTTTCTTCCAGGCCGGCAAGAAGAAGCGCTACGCCGGGCACCTGGTCTGGAAGGAGGGCAAGGATGTCGACGAGGTCGACGTCGTCGGGTTTGAGATCCGGCGGAGTGATTCACCGCAGGTCACCCGGGAGGTGCAGCACGACGTCCTCGAGATGATCCTCCGCGGGGATGCGTTCGAGGACGTGCAGGCGTACCTGCGCGACGTCATCAGGAGGTACCGCCGCGGGGAGTACTCCCTCGACGAAGCAGGTATCCCGGGTGGGATCGGGAAGAACCTGGATAGCTACGAGAACGAGGATGCCCATATCAGGGGAGCAAAGTATTCAAACAAGTATCTCGGGACCGATTTCAAGCGGGGCAGCAAACCGAAACGCGTCTACATAAAGACCGTTACTGAGAAGTATCCGCGGACCGACGTGGTCTGCTTCGAGTACGCCGACCAGGTGCCGCCGGAGTTCGTCGTCGACTGGGAGACGATGCTTGAAAAGACGCTCAAAGGACCCCTCTCGCGGATCATTGAGCCGCTCGGGTGGGACTGGCACGACGTCGACCCGACACGGACGACGCTCTTTGACTTTGGGATGTGACCGACCCGACCGGGGCCCCTGCGCTCCCGGTTCGTGCCGGCCCCTTTTACGCCCGGAAGATGGCGTGCCCCGGTCCCGGGTGTCGGAATCGCCTGCTTCGCCTTTTCACACAAACTCGAACTCCTTGGATATGTTGATACTGTTCCATATCCATATCCGGTACGTCCTGGGAGTGAGAGTGCTGTTGCCCATCGGCTCTACGTTCTTCCCCTGTGCAGCATCCCACGATGCTGTATCCCACTGCACCGTCCAGTTATCTCCGGGATAGAGATATACAATATCACCTGTATGAGCTAGCCCACTGCGGCCGATGGTCTCCCACATGCCGCCGGTGCAGTTCTCCGGCGTGCATCCAGATGTGTTCGCGCCCCATCTATCGACCCGCCATGGGGACGGGTTACTGAACTCCACCGGCTCATCGCCGCAGTTGACGATGCCGAACTCCACCAC
>NZ_DAQR01000124.1:8286-8426 GCF_002502935.1 Methanoculleus sp. UBA413 | reverse complement strand
GATCCAGCGAGGGCCTCAGCGGTTGCCGGGGTGATGGGGTAGTCGGTATGCGCCAACGTGGTCGGCACGACCGAGAAGTGCTCCTTCATGAGATCGCGGTGCATGAGGAGTTCGTCCACGAACTCCTGCGGGTCGGCAAA
>NZ_DAQR01000124.1:6717-8277 GCF_002502935.1 Methanoculleus sp. UBA413 | reverse complement strand
AACAGCCCGGCGACGCTGTGGTAGTAGGTCTGTGCGAGGACTTCAGCGTTCTGGTGGGTTGCCGCATGAGATAAGAGTTCGAGCATATCCGGGTACCACTCCTCCAGGTGCTCCAGCACCACCCCGGAGATGCCGAAGGCACACCTGAACCCCTCATCGAGGAGGTCGAGGAGGATCTCTGTCACAGGTTGGAAGGAACGGTCGATGACCCGTCCCAGGTCTTCCTTTGTGTCCGTGTTAAAGTAACTATCCTTCAGGTTTCTCCTTCCCTTTGCCATCTCAGGCCGAAATCCGGAATTGAGCTGGCTGGGGTAATGGACGTCGAACCCCAGACTGAACACCGGTGGATTTGAGTCCGCGCCTGTCATAGGAGGTAGATTGCCGTTTCCGTATATAAAGGTCATCAACCCGGTAGTATCTCCGGATCCTGTATCTCCCATCACCTCCCCATGATTTGCTGGTACCGTCAGGGACCTCTGATGAGTGGTGCCGCTCCCGGATCGTTCTTCCCGTATTCTCAAGGTCTCTTGGCCGGGGGTTGCAGGCCCGGATGTATTCCGCAGTTTGGGAGACCTTCGGCCTCTCGGCGCAGATGGCCATTCCAACGTCCTTCGTGAATTCGAGTCGCTCGCACACATCTGCGTGAATCAGGAGTGTAGAGGTGATCTGGCCTTGTCAGGATGAGTTTCCGCGAAGAGGCAACCCCGGGGTGGGAAGGTCGGGTGTCCTGGAGCACCCCCGTCGCCCGGAGAACCAAAACATTCTAAAGAGCACCCCGAAGAGTATCATCCAGGAGTATGACCGCATGGACTACCTGGAGGAGTTTCCCGTTCTCATCATCGACGACGAACTGCACTCGGATACCGCGGAGGGGCGGGCGTCCCGGGAGATCGTAAAAGAGCTGAAATCCGAGGATTTCCCCGTCATCGAAGCCCTGACCGCCCGTGACGGGGTTCACGCCTTCCTCTCGCACCCGCATACGAGCTGCATCATCATCGACTGGGAACTCACTCCCGAGGCCGCGGACGGGATGCTCACCGCCGCAGACGTCATCACCCTCATCAGGGAACGTAACCCAAAGGTTCCGATCTTCTTAAACACCGAGAAACTCGCGATCTCCGCCATACCTCTCGGCGTCATATCCCGGATCGACGGTTACATCTGGAAGCTCGAGGATACTCCGGCGTTCATCGCCGGCCACATCAAGCGTGCGGCAAAGAACTACCTTGCCGATGTCCTCCCGCCGTTCTTCCAGGGGCTGATGGACTACGTCGAGGAGTACAAATACTCCTGGCATACGCCCGGGCACATGGGGGGCGTCGCGTTCCTCAAGAGCGCCGCCGGCCGGATCTTCTACAACTTCTTCGGCGAGAACACTCTCAGGGCCGATCTCTCGGTCTCGGTGCCTGAACTCGGGTCGCTCCTGAAGCACTCCGGTGTCGTCGGCGATGCGGAGCGGAAAGCCGCAGAGGTCTTCGGGGCTGACCGGACCTACTTTGTCACCGGCGGCACATCCGCCGCAAACAAGATCGTCTGGCTCGGCACCGTCACCCCCGGCGA
>NZ_DAQR01000124.1:5269-6483 GCF_002502935.1 Methanoculleus sp. UBA413 | reverse complement strand
AACGAGTACGGGATCATCGGGCCCATCCGCAGCCGCGAGTTCAGGCCTGAGGTCATCAGGGAAAAGATCCGGGCCTGCCCGCTCATAGATGACCCTGCAGTGCAGGCGGTCAGGCTGGCTGCGATCACGAACTCCACGTACGACGGGATCTGCTACAGCGCAGAGCGGATCGAGGAGCAATTGCGGGACGTGGTCCCATACCTCCACTTCGACGAGGCGTGGTCCGCCTACGCCAGGTTCCACCCCCTCTACGCCGGGCGGTTCGGGATGCACACCCCAGGCGAGGTCGGCCCGACGGTCTTTGCCACCCAGTCAACCCATAAGGTCCTCGCCGCCTTCTCGCAGGGCTCGATGCTCCACGTCAGGCAGGGCAAAGGACCCGTCGACCACCCCCGGTTCAACGAGGCGTTCATGATGTTCACCTCCACCTCCCCTCAGTACACCATCATCGCCTCCCTCGACGTCGCAGCCAGGATGATGGCCGGGCACTCGGGGAAGTTCCTCATCGAGGAGGCGATTGAGGAGGCAATCGTGTTTCGGAAGAAGATGGTGACGGTGGCAGAGGAGATCCGGGCAAGCCCCCTTCCCGAGGAGAACTACTGGTGGTTCACCGTCTGGCAGCCTGACTGTATCATGGACCAGGAGGCAGAGAGGCCGCTTGGGGATGCGGATGACCTGCTTCTCAGGAATCACGCCGGCTGCTGGCTCCTGGATCCGAACGATACCTGGCACGGGTTTGCCGGCATCGAAGAAGGATACGCGATGCTCGACCCCATCAAGGTGACCATCCTCACCCCCGGGATAAGGCCTGGCGGGAGCATGGAGGACCGGGGGATACCGGCAGGCATCGTCACGAAGTACCTCAGGGAGAGCGGGATTGTCGTCGAGAAGACCGGGTACTACTCGTTCCTGGTCCTCTTCACGCTCGGGATCACCAAAGGTAAGTCGGGGACGCTGCTTGCGGAACTCTTCCGGTTCAAGGCGCTCTACGATCGCAACAGCCCGCTCGAGGAGGTCTTTCCCGACCTGGTGCGGGAACACCCGGCCCGGTATTCGGGGCGGGGGCTCTCCGACCTCTGCCAGGAGATGCACGGCTACCTGAAGGATGTCTCGATCACCGACGTCGTCAGGGCAGTCTACGCGACGCTGCCGGAACCGGCGATGACCCCGGCGGAGGCCTACCGCCGCCTGGTGCGGGGCGAGGTTGCGGCAGT
>NZ_DAQR01000124.1:4262-5031 GCF_002502935.1 Methanoculleus sp. UBA413 | reverse complement strand
GGTATCCCGGTCATCATGCCGGGAGAGCGATGCTGCCCGGCCACGCGGGCGATCGTCGACTACCTCATCTCCCTGCAGGAGTTTGATACGCTCTTCCCCGGGTTTGAGAACGAGGTGCACGGGGTGGACGTCGTTACGAGGGACGGCCAGCAGGTCTACTACGTCTATTGCGTCGTGGAGTAAGAGGTGGCGGTCACCCCCGCACCCTGCCCCGGGCAAGTGAGGCAGGTATGCCGAGGGCACAGAGGATGGTGAAGACGGTGAACGCCACCTGGAGACTCGTCATGAAGGGGGCTTGGACCGCGGCCCCGATCTGGGTGGTGCCGATGAGGACGGCGAAGATGACGGTGACGACCCCAAGCGAGAACATCATCCCTGTCGTCCGCATGGTGGCGAGCATCCCGGACGCGACGCCATAGAGAGATCTATCGACCGAGGTCATGACAGCGTTGGTGTTCGGGGAGGAGAAAAGGGCGAACCCGAACCCGAAGAGGACGAGGCTTGCGATGATCTGGGGTATCGGGGTTTCGGGCGCGAGAAACGTGAGGAGGGCGAGGCCGAGGGTGGTGAGCGCCATCCCTGCTGATGCGACGTATTGCGGCTCGACGCGGTCGGAGAGTTTCCCGGCCGGGGTGGCAAAGAGCGCCTGGACGACCGGTTGCGTGATCAGGACGAGCCCCGCGGTGCCGGGGTCGAGCCCCCTGACCACCTGGAGGTAGAGGGAGAGGAGGAAGCCGACGGCAAACGTCGCGCCGTAGTTGATCAGAGC
>NZ_DAQR01000124.1:3518-4037 GCF_002502935.1 Methanoculleus sp. UBA413 | reverse complement strand
GGTCTCCCAGGCGTAGAAGACCCCGGCGAGCACCACGCCGGCGATGATCGCCGCAATACCGCCAGGCTCCGGGAGTTTTGAGAACCCGTACATCACGGCAAGGAGCATCGCGCTGTAGAAGACCGAACCGATGATATCGAACCGCTCCCCGCGTGCGTCTGCCCACTCTTCGGCCAGGTGGCGACGGATCTGGTAGATGATGTAGATGCCGAGGGGGATGTTGGTGAGGAAGATGCTCCGCCAGGTGAGGAACTCGGTGAGGTAGCCGCCGAGGAACGGCCCGATGGAGAGGCCAATATAGACGGCGGTGACGTTGATCCCGAGTGCCCGCCCCCGCTCCTCTGGTGGGAAGACCGAGGTGATCATGGCGACGCCGGTGCCGTAGATCATGGCGCTCCCCATGCCTTCGATGAACCGGAAGAGGATGAGCGCAAGCCCCGATGTCGCGAGCGCCGAGAGCAGGGCTGATGCGGTGAAGACGACCACACCGAGGGTGAAGACCAGTTTGCGCCCGTAGAT
>NZ_DAQR01000124.1:1834-3280 GCF_002502935.1 Methanoculleus sp. UBA413 | reverse complement strand
CTCAGCGAGACGGCGTCCAGGGCGAACTCGGCGGCGATGGACGGGAGCGCGATGTTCACCGCCGAGCCCATGAAGGGGGTGAGAAACGCGGCGAGGGTGGCGATGATGAGGACGGTCCGGCGCTGAACGGCATCTGGAGTGGCGGGCATGGGGATTCCTATTTCGGTACTGAAATTGGGGGCGGCCGGGGAAAAAGGGTTGTGATGCGGCGTGTTCCCGGAGAGCAGATCCTCCGGGAGAGAAAAGGGCGGGGGCCGCAGCAGGGGTTCGCTCTACGATGGCGGCCAGAAGAGCGGAGTGGATGAATCACTCATGAGGCGCGGCGAGAGGCTGCATGGATGAAAACAACCAATTCCCCCGGATCGCCCCCCAAAAAAGGACGGCGTCTCCGCCAACAGTACTTCGCTAATTTCGGCATCTGAAATCGACCAATGCAGCCTCGCATAGCGACCTAAAACGGGTTCGGCAGCACCCGGGCACCGGACTTCGCGCTCAACGCGAGAGGCCATATTGCTATCTTCGCTCATTAACTCACGCGGGAGAACGCGAAGGGAGGTCGATGGTTTAACCTCTTGAAGATTACCTCAACCGTTTTAGCGAAGTACTGCCGGAGAAGATCGATCGTGTTTCGCACTGCCCGGGAGTTTGCATCCCCGGGTATCCTCATGCACCGTCCCCGCCCCCCCCAATAGCGATATTCCCACGATCCACTCCATGGGGAGATCCCGTAGGGGAACCGGATACGGCTCATCCCCGGATATCGCAAGCACTGCCCCCGCCACCGGGTGGGGGAACGGAGAGGAGCGCTATGGATGGGATGGGACGAAGGCCGGATATGGTCTGTTCGTCTGGAATCGATGCAGTAGTGGAGCAGTTACGGGTGCTGCCGGATCGCGCCTTTTACCTGTCGGCGGCAGGAACGAGATTCTGCCGGCCCCGGTTATCAGGAGGAATCCTCATACATTGTCGTAAACGTTCTCTCGCTTCCCAACCTTGATGACATATACAATCATCGCCTCATCGCTTAAATCCATGATGACGCGATATTTTCCTACCCGCAACTTGAAATATGGAGATCCGCGCAGTTGTTGCAGGCGATCCGGGTGGTTGTCACAGGTTCTCTCGACGGTCGCGATAATCCTTGCAGCGGTCTCGCGTGGGAGACGTTTCAGGCCTTTAAGGGCCTTTTCGGTCCAGATCACCGCGTAGGGCATTCAATCGATCCCAAGTTCCCTCATCAGTTCTTTTGTCGTGTAAACCCTCCCTGCCTTGATATCCTCAATTGCCTCCTCGATATCGCGGATATCTTCCTCCGTCAGTTCTTCGGCGGCTTCTTCCAGCGCATCCCGGGTGAGACGATCGATCACCTCGTTGTACGTCTCCTGGGGATACTTCTTCAGCTTATCCAGCCGCCCCTTCACTTCCGGAGCCACCCTGATCGTTGCT
>NZ_DAQR01000124.1:0-1613 GCF_002502935.1 Methanoculleus sp. UBA413 | reverse complement strand
GAAGCCTGATCATCACGGCGGTAAGGATTGTTCTCTCTGCCAGCCACTCTCCTTCTCAGGCATCGGCCGCCTCCACTCCGGCCCACCTGAGGATAAACCGGTAATCCTCCCCGGGAATATCGCGCATGGCCTGCCGGAGGTGGCCGGACCACATCTTCTTGTTCGTGATGAGCGTGAGGTCCCCGATCGGGGGTTTGAATTCGAGGGGCCCGGCAAAGGCCGCGACCGGCCGGACGTTCATACGGAAGGGGAAGACCTCGCCGCCCATCTGCGGCCGCATTCATGACAGTTTCCATTATCAGTTGTTTCATAGAGCACTACCCAAAATACTGCCGGAGAAGATCCATGATTTCGTCATGGAACTTGCTTCCCCCGTCCTTACGTTTTTGCTGGATCTCCTGCACAATCAGGCCGTGCTGGTTCTGGCAACATCACGCATAGCCACGAAGAGCGCGGAAAGTGGTGGGATGGGTATGCTCTTCCCTTTGCGGCCTTCCGCGCGGGTCAACCCGGGGCTGCCGGCTGCCCGGAGAGCAGCAGGGCGCGAATACCCGGCATTTTTTTGTCGGGACGCCCAATACTGGGTACATGGTTTACCGGTTTTCTGGTCGGATGGGGCGGGTCCCGGAGTCGTTCCTTGATGAGCTCTTCCGGGTCTCGGCGGTCCCCGGGGTGATCTCGTTTGCCGGAGGGCTGCCGGGCTCTGCCTACATCGACGTCGAGGGGCTCCGCGATGCTGCCCGTGCGGTCTTTTCTGAAGACGGGCGGACGGCGCTTCAGTACACGACGACCGACGGCTACCTGCCGCTCCGGGAGTTCATCGCCGACCGCTACCGGCGGAGGCTCGGCCTTCCGGCGACCCCTGAGGAGATCCAGATCGTGAACGGGTCCCAGCAGTGCCTTGACCTGGTCGCAAAGATCTTCCTCGACCCCGGGGACGCTGTCGGGATGGAGCGGCCCGGCTACCTCGGCGCGATCGAGGCCTTCTCCCTCTACGAGCCGGTCTTTCACGCGGTTCCGCTCGTGGAGGACGGGCCTGACCTGGACGCATTTGCGGCGCTTGTCCGGAAGTATGCCCCGAAGTTCTTCTACGGTATCCCGAACTCCCAGAACCCCTCCGGGAGGACGTATTCGGAGGAGAAGCGCCGGGGCGTCGCCGAGATCCTCGAGGGCACGGATACGGTCTTCTACGAGGACGACGCCTTCGGGGAGCTCTTCTTCGACGGGAAGCCCCGGCCGCCGGTGAAGCGCTTCCTCCCCGACCAGGGGATCATGTCGGGGTCGTTCTCGAAGATCGTCGCCCCTGGTATGCGGATCGGCTGGATATACGCGCCCGAGCCGATCCTCCGGGAGTTCAACGTCGCAAAGCAGGCTGCCGACCTCCACTCGAACTTCCTCTGCCAGGTGATCCTGCACCGGTACCTTGCGACCCATGACCTGGACGCCCACGTCGCCCGTGTCTCTGCCGTCTACGGCAGGCAGTGCCGGTTGATGTGCGACCTCCTCGACGACCTGATGCCGCCTGGGGTGACCCACACCACCCCCGAGGGCGGGATGTTTTTGACGGCAGCCCTGCCTGACGGGGTCTCGTCGATGGAGGTCTTCCGCGAGGG
>NZ_DAQR01000090.1:0-7606 GCF_002502935.1 Methanoculleus sp. UBA413 | reverse complement strand
TCCTTCACCATCCTGCGGGCCGAGAACCGGGGGCCGTTGCTCTTGATCGACTCTTTCATCATCTTCACCCAGCCGTGGGGGATGTTGTCGACGGAGCGGTCGTAGTAGAGCGGGACGACCTCCTTCTCCAGGAGATTGTAGATCGCCGCGGCATCGGTGGCATCTCTCCCGTCGCATGCAGCCGTTTCGCTCCCAAACGCCCAGCCGTTTCTGCCGTTGTACCCCTCGACCCACCACCCGTCAAGGATGGAGAGGTTCAGCACCCCATTCAGCGACGCCTTCATACCGCTCGTGCCGCTCGCTTCCATCGGGGGCAGCGGGTTGTTCAGCCAGACGTCGACGCCATGCACCAGGTACTGGGCCACCTTCTCGCTGTAATCCTCAACAAAGGCAACCCGCCCCCCGAACTCGGGCTGCTGCGTGTAGCGGTAGATCTTCTGGAGTAACCGCTTTCCTTCGTTGTCTGCCGGGTGGGCCTTGCCGGCGAAGATGACCTGAACAGGATACCACCGGTTGTTCAGGATACGTTTCAGCCGTTCCAGGTCCTCAAAGATAAGGTGTGCCCGCTTGTAGGTCGAGAACCGCCGGGCAAACCCGATCGTGAGCACATCCGGATTGAGATACGCCCCGCCGGTCGCCGGGTCCGGCACCCCCCCGGGATGCTGCGCCGCCCACCTGATCCTCTCCTGCTCCCTTATCCGGTTGAAGAGTTTCGCCTTCAGCCAGGTGTGGATATACCAGAGTTCGGCATCCGGGATCTCGTCGATGAGCTCCCATACCACCGGGTCGTCATGCTCCGAGAGCCAGTTCGGGCAGGTCGGCCCGATATGCCGGTCATAGAGGTCTTTCATCCGGTGATTCAGCCAGGTCGGTACGTGGACGCCGTTCGTGACGTAGTCGATCGGCACCGTCGTCTCGGGAGTCCCGGGCCAGAGGCATCTCCACATCTGCCTGGTGACGGTTCCGTGCGCACGTGAAACGCCGTTATGGTGCTCCGATGCACGCAGGGCAAACGCGGTCATGTTGAAGCCTGCACCGGGGCTCTGTGGGTGGACGCCGAGCTGCAGGAACTCTCTCCGGTCGATCCCAAGCGCCGGGTAGTAGGCCTTGAAGTAACGGTCGATGAGGTTAATAGGGAAGATATCGTGTCCTGCGGGGACAGGCGTATGCGATGTGAAGACCGAGGTCGCCCGCACCTCATCGAGCGCCTCATCAAACTCCATGCCCCGCTCGACCCGCTCCCGGATCCGCTCAAGCAGCGCAAACGCCGGATGGCCTTCGTTCAGGTGCACCGCCGAATAATCAGCGCCAAGGACGTGGAGCACCTTCCTGCCGCCGATGCCGAGCACAATCTCCTGCCGGAGGCGCTGCTCCAGGTCTCCTGTGTAGAGCCGGGATGATATCCCCCGGTTCCGTGGGTCGTTGCAGTCGATATCGGTATCCAGGAGGTAGAGCGGTATCCTGCCGACCTGAACCTTCCAGACAGCGACGTAGATGGGCGGGTCGATGTGCGGAACCCGGACCACAAGGTGGTCGCCGGCCGAATCGAGCACCCGGGTGATGGGTGCCGCATCAGGGTCGAGCGGTTCGTTGATGTCCTTCTGCCACCCATCGGGGCTGATCTCCTGGTGCAGGTAGCCCTGCGAGTACATGAACCCGACGGCAACCATCGGGAGACCGAGGTCGCTCGCCTCTTTGAGGTGGTCGCCGGCGAGGAACCCGAGCCCGCCCGCATAGATAGGAAGCGAGTGGTGAAGCCCGTATTCCGCCGAGAAATAGGCGATTGTCAGTGAGCGACTGTCTGGGTGCTCTGCAGAGAACCAGGTTCCGGTAGCGCTCATATACTTCCTGAACCGGCGCATGACAATGTCGTAGCGGCGGAGGTAGGCAGGGTTCTCAGCCGCCTGTTTCAGGAATCCGACAGGTATTTCGCGGAGCATCCGGACCGGGTTATGGATGCTCTCCTTCCACGCCTGCCGGTTCACCTGTTTGAAGAGTGCCCGGGCCTCCGGGTTCCAGCTCCACCAGAGGTTGTACGCGAGGTCGACGAGACCGGAGATCCGCTCCGGAATGTGGGTAAACTGGTCGTGTATGGAATCCTCCATAAAATCTGTCCCCTTTTCTAGTAGTATACAGTCCGCGTTTATTATTATATATGCCTACGTATTTCCCCTACAATTCGAGATAACTGAAAAAAGGAAATTTTTGTGACTTTTTGAGACGGAGGTGGGGCAGATGCGGGGTTCCGGAGTAAGGAGTTTTGCGCTATGATGAAAAACCCTATGCCGGTCCTGACGTTCGTCCCCACCCGCGATGAGGTGGGTGTCGGACCCGGATGGTCCCCCGGGATCGCCGGTGCGGTGGACCGTGGTGGGAATCACTTTGAGGGTGGTGACCGGGAAAGGAGAGCCCCTCTCCCCGAGAGCCGCTTTGCCGGAGGCGATATCCACCGGTAATCCGAGAGGGGAGTGATGTCGCCAGAATGTCAGGAATTTAGGGGAACGCCGCGGGCTTCGTGCTGCGCGACCTGAACAATACCCCCCAAAATCCCATCGACCTCCTGCCCCCTCACTTCCGCCCGTAGAGCCCGGTAACCTCGGAAAACTCCTGCATGGCCTGCTCCCGCATCTGTTCCCGGCGGAGCCGCCACTCCCAGTTTCCCTCGGCCGTGCCCGGGCGGTTCATCCGCGCCTCTTCGCCAAGACCGAGGATGTCCTGCATCGGGACAATCACGGTCTCGGCGGGGGAGAGCATCGCCAGGCGGATGAGAATTCGGTGCACATGTTCGGCGCCGAACGAGCCCCCGATGTAGCGGAACAGGAGATCCCTCTGTTCGCCCGAGACCTCGTGCTCGAACCACCCCCTGACGGTGTTGTTGTCGTGCGTCCCCGTGTAGGCGATGCATCCTCCGGTGATGTTGTGGGGCGCGTGCGGGTTTCGCGCGACGTCGCCGGAGAAGCCGAAGATCAGGACCTTCATCCCCGGGAACCCAAAATGGGCCATCATCTCGTGGACATCAGAGGTTATGTAGCCGAGGTCCTCAGCGATGATGGGGAGGCACGACCTGCTCCGGGCGAGCAGGGTGAAGAAGTCCCGGCCGGGTGCATCGACCCAGCGCCCATTCTCTGCGGTCGTCTCACCGGCCGGCACCTCCCAGTACTGCACAAACCCCCGGAAATGGTCGAGGCGCACCCGGTCGACGAGGGCGAGGGTGCGGTCTATCCTGCTCTCCCACCATGCAAACCCCTGCTCCTGGTGCGCTTCCCAGTTGTAGACGGGATTGCCCCAGAGCTGCCCGGTCGCGCTGAAGGCATCCGGGGGGACGCCTGCGACAACGATCGGTTTCTTCTGCTCATCCAGTTTGAAGAGATCCGGGTTTGCCCAGATATCGACGCTGTCGTAGGTGAGGTAGACCGGGAGGTCCCCGATGACCTGGAGGTGCCTTGAGCGGCAGTGATTCTTGAGCGTCTTCCACTGACGGTCAAAAACGTACTGGAGGAACTTCTCCCTGAGGATCCGGTCCTCAAGTTCGGTACCGTAGGCGTGCAGGGCGTCCTGGTGCCGGTCCCTGATATTGGGCGGCCAGTCGCCCCAGACCTTCCCCTCGAACCGTTCCCTGAGGGCGACGAATATAGCGTAGTCATCAAGCCACGAGACGTTCCCGGCTGCAAACTCCTTGTAGCGGAAGTCCGGACCCCGCTCCCTGAACCGCTCGAACGCCCGGTCGAAGAGGCTGTTCTTGTAGTCCATGACCGCCCGGTAGTCCACCCGGTCCTCCGGGAAGCCGGGCGGATCCCTGATATCCTCTGGCGCGAGGAGACCGTCGATGACCATCTGCTCCGGGCTGATGAGCCAGGTGTTCCCGGCAAACGCCGAGGTGCTCTGGTAGGGCGAGTTCCCGAGGTCCGGGCATGTCGGGTTGAGGGGGAGAATCTGCCAGTAGCGTTGCCCCGCCCCGGCAAGGAGGTCCACGAACCGGTGCGCTGCCGGACCAAGGTCGCCGATGCCGTACACCGACGGCAGCGATGTGATATGGAGGAGAACCCCGCTGCCCCGCCGGTTCATGCCGCGCTCCCCCTTATGTCACCCTCACGCCGAGGCATGCCGCCGCCCTCCTGAAGGCTTCCGCCCACCGTTCTGCATTCCTATCACCTTCTCCGGCACGCCGCTGCATCTCCCCATAATGCCTGAGCATACCAATTGCGGCATTCTGGCTCTCCCATAAGGAGAGTGGCAGCGAAAATACCTTTGCACACCGGGCGATGCGGACGGCCTCCTCGAGCGGGGCCGGGTCGGCGGGCCGGTCCGCCGCTTCCCCGATCGAGAGTGCGATCCGCCTGCTCGCCGCCTCCCCGAGAGCCGCAAGGTCGGGCCTGAGGTTCTTTGCCCTCATCTCGCCGGCGAGCACCCCGAACCGGTCTGGGTCGGCGCACCCCTCTTCAAGCATCGCGCAGAGCCGCTCGTTGCAGGCGTGCTCCATGAGACGGATGACGGCTCCGGGCGCGGGGATACCGAGATCCTCGGCCACCCTGATCAGCGCCGCCGCGTCACGGTAGACCGCAGAGGCGGCCTCCCCGATGCCGGGGAGAACCCGGTGGGCGGTTGCCCATCGCTCCTCGTCCGAGAGATCCGGCGAAGTGTAGACCCGGGCAAAGACTCCCGGTATGGTGCCGGAACCCGTCACCTCCTCCCACGCCGCCCGGAGCACCTCATCACCGCCCGGCTCGCGCACGCCGAGGAGGACCCGGTCTATCCCGGCAAAGAGCGCGATCAGATCGTAGAGCGCCTCCTCGCCCGTCACCCGGGACCGCACATGGACGGTCCCGGCACGACCGCGCCGGCTGTCATCCTCCAGCCGGTAGCGCCAGTCCCCCTCGACAGCATACATCGCGGGAGGCTCAAGCCCAAAGAGCTCATAGAGAGCACTTCTCGCTCCTACCCGGGCAAGGTCCCTCGCCGCCGGCCTGACTAGGGCTTCATAGACCGCAGCACCGGTCGCATACCCGGGATCGTTCACCGGGGCCCGGTCGAGGATCTCGATGAACGCAGGCTCAAGGTCAAGCCCGAGCGTCTGCCGGACAAGTTCCATCGCGCGGCCCGCGTGGCGCATCACCTGGATGCTCCCCGGCTCCGTGAGATCATCGAAGAACCAGCCGCAACTCGTCTGCATCAGCATCGCCTGCCGCCCCATCTCAAGGAGCGCTAAGATCCGCCGCCGCTCATCGGGGGCAAGGTCGCGGGGCGCGTGCCGGGAGAAGAACGCCTCCACGGCTTCGTCGGACCACCGGTTGAGGATGAGGGCGACGGCGTCGTCCCGTGCCTCCCGGGGATCGTGGACAAGGCGCTCAAGTGCCTCCGCGGACCTGGGGGCGAGGGCATCCCTGACCATGTCGACCGCCTCCCTGAGCGGTTCGCGCCAGGCTTGCGACCACCCGGGATGCGCCCCGCTGTGGCACCCGCACTCCCGCCGCCAGCGCTCGACGCCGTGGGTGCAGCTCCAGGACGTCCTCTCCTGGATGACGACCTCGTGCGTGGGCGGGTGGGCGGTAAGGTACTCGCCGTAGACCGTGAAGCGCGCGTCATCCTGTGCCTCGATGGCGCGGAGACAGTAGGCGAGCGCCATCTCCCCGAACTTGCGGTGGTGACCGTAGGTCTCCCCGTCGGTCGCGATATGCACAAGTTCCGGGCGCTTCCCACCCCGGGAGAAGGCCCCGAGCAGCCTTCCTGCGAACCGCCGCCCATCTGAGAGTAGGTCCCCGAACGCTACATCGCGGGCTATGGCACCGTTGTAGAAGAAGACGGCGATGCTCCGGCCCGAGGGGAGACGGCAGAGGTAGGGCATCCGTGTCTCAACCCGGCCGCCGGAGACGTCAGTCCAACCATCCGCCCCGATCGCCCGCACCTTCCCGGCCTGGTGGGGGGCGAGGATCGTGAACCTGATCCCGGCCTTGGCCATCAGGTCCAGGGACTCGATATCGACCGCCGTCTCAGGGAGCCACATCCCTTCAGGCTCCCTGCCGAACCTTGCCGCAAAGTCGCGGACCCCCCAGGCGATCTGGGTCCGCTTGTCCTCGCGGGTCGCAAGCGGCATGATGAGGTGGTTGTAGCAGGAGGCGATCGCAGACCCGTGGCCGGCGTAGCGCTCCCGGCTCTCCAGGTCGGCATCGATGACCGCCTTATAAACCCCGGGGCGGTGCCGCTCCAGCCAGGAGAGAAGCGTCGGTGCGGCTGTGAAACTGATCCGTGAATAGGTGTTTACGACTTCCACGATCACGCCCTCCGCATCAAGGATGCGTGCGGCGGTGTTCGGGGCGTAACACTCCGCTGCCACCCGTTCGTTCCAGTCGTGGTACGGGGCGGCGGACCGCTGGACCTCAACCTCCCCAAGCCAGGGATTCTCCCGCGGCGGCTGGTAGAAGTGACCGTGGATGCAGATGGCGCGGTCCACCGGTCACACCCCCTCCGGAGCGAAGATGACAACCCCGAGCGGGGGGAGGGTGAGCGGGAGCGACCACGGCCGGCCGTGCGCCGGAACCTGCTCTGCCTCCACCCCGCCCATGTTTCCGACACCGCTCCCGCCGTACTCGACCGCATCGCTGTTGAGCACTTCCTCCCAGAACCCCCCGAACGGAACACCGACCCGGTAGCCGTAGCGTGGCACCGGGGTGCAGTTGCAGGCTACGAGGACGACCTCGTCGGCCGCATGCCCCCGCCGCAGGTAACTGACGATACTCTTCTCCACATCAGAGAAGTCGACCCACTCAAAACCCCCGGGGTCGGCGTCCCGCTCGTGGAGGGCAGGCAGGCGGCGGTAGAGGCGGTTTAAGTCCCCGACCCACTGGAGGATCCCCTGGTGGGGAGAATACTTCAGGAGGTGCCACTCAAGCCCGGCATCGTGGCTCCACTCGGACCACTGCCCGAGCTCAGCCCCCATGAAGAGGAGTTTCTTGCCCGGGTGCGTGAACATATACCCGAGGAGGAGGCGGAGGTTTGCCCGCTTCCGCCACTCGTCGCCGGGCATCTTCCCTATGAGCGAACTCTTCTCGTGGACGACCTCATCATGCGAGAGGGGGAGAACGTAGCGCTCCGAGAATGCATACCATATGCTGAACGTGAGGAGGTCGGGCCGGTACTTCCGGAAGACCGGGTCGAGCGCGAAATAGTCCAGGGTATCGTGCATCCAGCCCATGTTCCACTTCAGGTCGAACCCGAGCCCCCCGGTCGCGGTCGGGGCGGTCACCCCCGGCCAGGAGGTCGCCTCCTCGGCGATGACGAGCACATCAGGGTAGTTGGCGTGAACCGTGTCGTTCACCTTCCTGAGGAACCCTATCGCCTCGAGGTTCTCTCTCCCGCCGTAGACGTTGGGTACCCATTCCCCGGCGCTCCGGGCGTAGTCGAGGTAGAGCATCGAGGAGACCGCATCCACCCGCAACCCGTCCGCATGGTAGCGCTCAAGCCAGAAGAGGGCGCTGCTCACAAGAAACGACCGGACTTCGTTTCTCCCGAGATTGAAGATGTAACTCTTCCACTCGGGATGGTAGCGCTGACCGGGGAGAGCGTGCTCGTAGAGGTGGGTGCCGTCGAAGTAGGAGAGACCGTAGCCGTC
>NZ_DAQR01000086.1:0-7599 GCF_002502935.1 Methanoculleus sp. UBA413 | reverse complement strand
GGGGGGGGCGCCCCCCCCCCCCTGCCCCCACCCCCAGGGTGATTCCCACCACGGTCCACTACCCGGGTGAGACGGAGGATCCTCCGCGTTCAGCAGAACTGGTACGGGGGTTCAACCGAGCTTGCACCTCGCCGACAGCCAACCCGGAACGCATTGCACCCATGGTTGCGTTCGCGCCAATGGGGCGAGCCCGGGGAGCAGGCTGTTCTCATCCGTGCAGCATGGGGCGAAGCCTCATGAGCGTTTCACACAACGTTGCTTCACGCAGATGTGCGCGAAGTCTGTAGGGATTCTAGCCCTGCCCTCCCCCTTCGCGTGAGGTGGTGATCCGCCTCATACCTGCACATGAAGATATCCTGAAGCAGTAAGAACAGGAGGAACCCATATGAGTCCCTCACCACCAAAAGCGGGCAGAAAAAGTATTTTTGGGGAACGAGTCTCTCAGCGGAACCTCTGCCAGAGGATCCTCCCCATCACCCGGAAGGTGAAGTCAAGTTCCTCGAAACTCGGGATGCCTCGCTCCCTGAGGATCTTGCGGCCCCGTTCCATGGAGTCTCCGCCGAGCAGCGTCCCGACGATCACGTTCTCGGTCTTCTCCGAGAACCGGACGATCTGGTTTGCCAGCTGGTCGGACCCTATGACGAGGTTTGGGAACCCGACCACGAAGGCCATATCCCAGCAGTCCTGGTGCCTGGCGAGAACCTCGAAGACCTGCTCAAACCGCTTCTCACTGGCATCACCGAGGAGGTCGATCGGGTTGTTCTTGTTCCAGAAATCTGGCAGGATTTCGTTGAGTTCCTTGAGGACCTTCGGCGGCAGGTTGATCAGGTCGACATTGTAACGCTCGGCGTAGTCGGACGAGAGAACGGCAAACCCCCCGGCGTTCGTGATCACGATCGCCCGCTTGCCCCTGGGGTAGCCCTTGGGGAGCGCCAGCATCTCCGCGACCTGGAATGCGCCGGTCAGGGTATGGACGGGGATAACGCCCGATTCACGGAACGCTTCCATGTAGACGTCGTATGATCCGGAGAGCGAACCCGTGTGGGACGAAGCCGCCTCCTGCCCTTTTTGGGATGATCCGGACTTGATCGCCACGACGGGTTTGGTCTTTGAGACCTCGCTGACCACCTTCATGAAGGTCTTACCGTCCTGGAGTTCCTCGACGTAGAGGATGATGCCCTTGGTCTTTGGATCACGCTCCACGAACCTGAGGTAATCGATGAAGTTAAGGTCAGCCTGGTTGCCCACTGAGACAACGGCGGAGAACCCGATATCCTGCGTGATGCTCCAGTCGACCACCGTGTTGATGATGGCGCCGCTCTGGGAGATGAAGGCGATGTTGCCTGGTTTGGGTGACTGGTGGACGTAGGTGGTATCGATGCCCCGTGGGGGTATGATCAGCCCGAGGCAGTTCGGGCCTATGATCCGCGTGCCGTAGCCCTTTGCTATCTCGAGGACACGGTCCTCCAGCGCTTTTCCTCCCTCTCCCATCTCCTTGAACCCGGCGGTGATGATGACGGCCATGTTCACTCCCTTCTGCCCGCACTCCTCGATCACGGAAGGCACGTGCTTTGCCGGGACCGTGATGACCGCCATATCAACGGGGTTCGGGATATCCAGGATGGAGGGATACGCCTTGAGCCCCTGCACTTCCGGGCGCTTGTTGTTCACCGGGTAGAGTTGACCGGGGAAGTGGAGGAGGTTGTGCATGACGGCATAGCCCATCTTTTTTGGTTCTGACGATGCCCCGATGACCGCTATGGAGCGAGGCGTGAAGTACTCGATCGGCACGAACGGCCGCTCCTTTGCCGTTGTCTCTACTGCTGTATCGTCAACAAAGACCCGGGCGTCGACGATGCAGGCACCCGACTCGTAGAGCCTGACCGGGTTGATGTCGAACTCGACGACGTTCTTGTTCTCAGCGAAGAACCGGCTGATAGCCCAGATAACCGAGATGAGCGCCTCCTCGTCCCGGGGTTTCGTCCCGCGGTAGCCCTTGATCATGGGGTAGCCGTGAATCTCGCTGACCATCTCCCGGATGGATTCTTCGGAGACGGGCAGGATCCGCAGCGTTACGTCCTTCATCAGTTCAACGAGCGTGCCCCCCATACCGAAGGTGAGCACCTTGCCAAACGCCGGGTCAGTCTTCCCACCGACGATCAGCTCAAGCCCCGGGGCCGCCTGCTGTACGACAAGGACGCCTTTGATCTCGGCTTCGGGGTTGAACGCCTTCACGTTCTTGACGATTTTATCAAACGCCTCCCCTGCTGCCTGTTTCGACCCGATACCGACAATCACACCGCCCGCATCACTCTTGTGAATGATCTGGGGCGAGTAGATCTTCATGACGACCGGAAAGCCGATCTTCTCTGCCGCCTTGGCCGCCTCGGCAGCCGTCTGGACGATTGCATGCTCAGGCACCGGCACTCCGTACTGTTTTAGGAGATCGTATGATTCGAACTCGCTCAGCATTCTCTTGGCCATGGTTGTTTCCTCAAATATTCGAGCATCTCTATGGTTCTGCAGTTCATGTTCCCGGGCAGATGAACCGCCTCCTGGAAAGCCAAACCGGCAGGTCAGTATGAACTGTACAGGGTGGTCTCAGATTCGTTTTATAGGTTTTGTAATGATTCTACATGACAAATTCATTCGGGGATGCCTGCGGCATTCCTGAATTTCGCCATTCTGTCTCTGGAATGTGGATACCACAGAGTAAATGTTCCATTTTTTGGCTTCTCGTGGAAGGCATCTCCTGTGGATGCCTGATCCCCGGACCGGGGCCTTCGCTGAAACCCGCCGTCCTGCGCTGGGTGGGAAGAGACCGTGTCGCGCTCGTGACGAGGCCTCCTGGGAGTGTTGTCGGGCAGGTTGTTCTCTGAAACCTCTCTGTTGGGGGTGGAACACCCGCTCCCGTCCACCACATTCGGTACAGCGAGGGGTAAAAGGGCATGTGTCAACAACCCTGTGGCCCAGGCTCATTCAGCAGCTCGTTCCCGTTGGTCGGAACTCAGGGTCGTTGGTAGCCTTTGTGAGCCGGTGATAATCAGAATACTTTCAGAGGCTTAACTGCTGATCGCAATCTTTTATTCGCGGCATTTATAAATCAGATGAAAATCAGAGATAAAAATCATGATGGGGCAGCACCCTGCAGTGGATCGCCGGGCAGTATATACTCTCTTTGTAATCGGTTTTTTTGCAATCTTCTCGACGACCATCTCAAAGAATCCGGTGCTGCCTCTGTTCTCGCAGGCCCTGGGCGCCGGTGATGTGGTCATCGGTCTGGTTGCGGCGGTCTCCCCGCTCGCCGGGATCCTGTTCTCGTTCCCGGTGGGGGTTCTCTCGGACCACCTGGGCAAGAGGAGACTGCTCATCATATCCGGAGCGATATTCCTTTCGGCACCTCTGCTCTACCTCTTCATCTCCGATCCGCTCTGGCTGATCCCGGTCCGGTTCTTTCATGGGCTGGCGACTGCAATCCTCGGGCCGGTGATCGCTGCGATGATTGCGGTGCGGTTTCCGGAGAAGAAGGGAGAGATGCTCGGGCAGTATTCTTCTGCAACCCTGATCGGGAGAACTCTTGCCCCGCTTGTCGGCGGGGCCATCATCTCGTTCTTCGTCTTCTACCCCGGGCTCGTTCCTTACCGGATGGTGTACCTTGCTGCAGCAATCGCCGCAGTGCCGGTGGCAGTCCTGATCCTCCTCTACCGGGAGGAGACCCCGGCTCCTATCACAGTCCTCCCGTTCTCGGCCTTCCGCAGGAGTTTCGTAACGTTCTTCACGGACCGTAAACTGCGGGCAACGGCACTCGTGGACATGGCGACCTACTTTGCCTTTGGAGCGTTTGAGACGTTTCTGCCGCTCGTATTGCTCTCCCGGGGAATGGGTGCGTACCAGACCGGGATCCTGTTTGCCGCCCAGACGCTGATCATCGCGGCGACAAAACCATCCTTCGGCAGGATCTCCGACCGGATCGACAAACGTATCCAGATTGTCATAGGTCTCTTCGTTCTGGGGTGCTCGGTTGCCGCTATTCCGTTTGCGTCAGGGTTTACAGCGTTCCTTCTCATAAGTTCCCTTCTTGCTCTGGGTATGTCGCTCTCCACGGTTGCGACCAGTGCGTACGTCGCAGATGTTGCGCAGAAAGAAGAGATGGGGGCCTCGATGGGGGCATTATCATCCATCATGGATATCGGGCATTCTGCAGGTCCTCTCGTCACCGGAATCATTGTTGCCAGCGGCGGCTTCGGCCCTGGATTCTTCGCCAGTTTCCTGATCGCTGTGGCGGTCTGCGGGTTCTTTGTGCTGTCAGTTCGGGACCCGGCACCAGAAACGGGGAGTTGATATGGTTTAGAACAGAATTTGGGCATCTTTCGGTTATCGACATGAAGATATTTAACCAGCATGAACCGTCAGAATTGCAATCAGAGCGCCTAAAATAGATAACGTGGGACAAAACAAGGTAATAGCATCGAGCACATCCCAAAATTACCCTGCGACCAAATATCCACATGGTTCAGAGCATTCTGACGCACGATCGCAAAGAATTGAGCAATATCGAGCGTCAAAAGCGCTGACACGGCTTTTCCACGGGGTATCGCCTCGCGGGGGAGGGGCCGGGAGGGGGCGTCCCGGAAGAGGCGTTTTGGGACGACCTCATCATAAAAAAACTAAAACCGCAATCAGAAAATGCTGCTATGGGGATTCGAACCCCAGTCGTAGGAGTGAGAGTCCTACATGATTGGCCGGTCTACACTATAGCAGCGCGTGCACCACTGTGCTCTACATAATTGGAGTTCTTGGTACTTATACCTATCCTTCCCCTTCCGGTCCCCGGTTCTGCTACCGGCCGGAGAATCAGAGCAGGATTCTGGCGTTGTTCTCTCCTCTCCTCCGTGATTTTCCGGATAGACATCAATAAGTATCTTCCCGGCATATCTGTATCGGCAGCTATGAGCAGTGTCGAAGAGCAGATTCGGGAACTTGAGGACGAGCTCAAGAACACCCCGTACAACAAGGCGACCTCCAAGCACATCGGTCGCCTCAAGGCGAAACTCGCGAAGATTCGCGACGAAGCGGTAACCCGGGCCATGGCCTCGTCCGGCGGAGGCGAGGGCTACTCCGTGAAGAAGTCGGGAGATGCCACTGTCGTCCTGGTCGGTTTCCCGTCCGTGGGAAAGAGTACGCTGCTCAACAGGCTCACCGGCACCAACCTGAGCGAGACGGGGGCTTACGCCTTCACGACCCTCTCCGTTATCCCGGGTTCGATGGAGCACCGGGGCGCAAAGATCCAGGTTCTGGATATCCCGGGCCTGATCGCCGGCGCCGCTATGGGCAAAGGGCGCGGAAAAGAGGTTATCGCCGTCGTGCGGAGCGCTGACCTGATCCTCATCCTGGTCGATGTCTTCAACGAGCAACATACGGACGTCCTCCTCCGCGAGCTCCACGATGCCGGGATCAGGATCAACCGGCACAAACCCGACATCACCATAAAAAAGGCTGGCAGCGGCGGTATCAGGCTCAACACCGTCGGCAACGTCGATCTCGAGATCGAGGAGATCCGCTCAATCCTCGCGGAGAACAAGATCGTCAACGCTGATGTCCTGATCAGGGGCGAGGTCACCCAGGATGACTTCATCGATGCGATGATCGGCAACAGGGTCTACGTCCCTGCGTTCATCGCGGTCAATAAGGTCGACCTGGTGGACGAGAAGACGCGGGCAGAGATAGAGAAGAAGTTGACCCGGCGGTTCGGCGAGCCGCCTGTCATGGTATCGGCACACAGCGGCTACCGCATCGAAGACCTCAAGGACACCATATTCGATAGCCTGGAGTTCATGCGCGTCTATCTCAAGCCCGTCGGCGGCCCCGCGGATATGGAAGAGCCGCTGATCATCCGGATCCCGGCAACGGTCGAGGACGTCTGCAACCGCCTCCACCGGGACTTCGCGGACAAGTTCCGGTATGCGAGGGTCTGGGGCGAATCGGCAAAACACGACGCGCAGCGTGTCGGAATCACTCACCAGCTGGCGGACGGGGACATCCTCTCCATCGTCACCCGCCGCTGATCACTCTTTTGAGGGTTGGAAGGGGCGCATCGGTCTTTATGGCCGTTCCTGAGTAGTGTGCGCGGCTTGCCCGGTATCCGAGCGCCTCTAACTGTTCGATGACGGTTGCGATGCTGCCGGGCGAAACCCGCTCTGCTTTCGCGATGACGTGGTAGTCGTAGTGGCTCGAGGTCTCCAGCTCCCGGCGGCAGGTATCAAGCAGCCGCGCGATCCTCGGGCCGGTTCCGGCCGCAACGTCGGGCAGCGCCTCCTGCATCCGGCAAAGCGTCCGGTCGTCGTTGATGCTTCCTGTCCAGAGGGGGCCGACCGGCACGAGGTTTGCGCCGCAGAGCGCGCATACCTCTGGTTCGGGGAGCATCCCGGTCTGCTCTGAGCGGTAGAGGCAGTGCGGACACTGCATCACGTAGCCGATCCGCGCAAGCGTCCGGTCGGCCGCCGCCGCCCCGTCCCTGAGCGCCAGATGCAGGCGGTGGAAGTGCTCGTGCGCGTAGCAGAAGAGCGGTTCAACCCCCCGGTCGTACTTGATCACCTCGCGCACCACAAACCCGAGCAGCGTCCGGAGGCCGACCTCGGCGTGGTACTCGGTGTTCCGTGGGCGGGAGAAGTAGCGGCGCATACCTGCTTTTAAGTGTGCCCCGCAGAGGGGTGCGGTATCGGTGGCGGTGACGAAGAGATAGTTCCCGGCGCTCCGGGCCGCGGAATCGATGAAGGGTGCCGGCGTCCCGAAGGGGTCGAGGTCGACGGCATCAAACCTCCTGCTGCTCATCAGCGCGTTTGCATCCTCCCTGGTGACCTCGGCGTTGAGGCCCAGCGTCCCGACGTTTCCCCTGATCAGGTCGATGGCCTTCGGGTTATGGTCGTTGATCGTCACTGGAATCCCGACCTCGCGTGCCACCCGGAGCCCCCGGACGCCGGACGCCCCCATGGCGTCAAGGTAACTCTCTGGCCGCAGGGTGGAGAGCAGGAGGACGGTGGAATCCCGGTTCAGCTCCATGCGCGGATTGTAAAAGACCGGACCGCCTCCAGGCGGGAACTGAAGGTGAGGATCCTGTTTTGGCACGAAAAACCGGGTTTTCCCTTCAGTAACCTCAACAATATCCATGCTTCCGAAAAAGTGGATGCTCGATACCCTTATACCTTCTTATGAGTAATACTATTGCTCCGATATGTGGGCTTGTGGCCTAGCCAGGATATGGCGTCAGCCTCCTAAGCTGAATATCGGGGGTTCGAATCCCCCCAAGCCCGTCGTTTTTCATGCGAAATTTCATGCGCAGCGTTGCGTCACGCAGAAGAGCGCGTTGCCTTGACGCCCGCGTGATTGCTGCCCTTCCTCAGCGCTCCCCCGCGTGGCTTTCCGCGTGAGGTTACTTGCATTCCGCCTTTCGCGCATCAAAACCCGTAAATTAAGATGAAATAGTCCACTACTGGAGCGTTTATAAGGCAGAGCGAGAGGCTGCACGCATGAAAGCGACCTACTCCCCGGGCTTCCCGGGCAGTGGACCGTGGTGGGAATCACCCCGGGGGTGGGGGCAGG
>NZ_DAQR01000016.1:0-9282 GCF_002502935.1 Methanoculleus sp. UBA413 | reverse complement strand
CAGTTCTCGATGATCATCCGGAGCTCCTTCTCGCTCGGGAGGTACTGCAGGCTCATAATGCTGTTGTACTGCCGGATCTCCTCGATGTAGCGTTCAACCTCTTCGGGACGGGGGATGTAGCGCCCGATCCCGAGCGCCTGGCGGACGTAGTCGCCCACCAGCACCGAGAGCGCCTGTGCCGTCCCGCCGGCGCTCCTGATGGGGCCCGCGTAGTAGATCTTCAAATAATCGGTCCCGTCGTCGTTCTTCCCGAGACTCACCTTCGCGATCCCTTCGGTCGGGGCGGCAACGACACCCTCAGTCAGGAGCGCCATCGCCGCCCTGATGGCATGGTCGAGGATCTCCTCAGGCGTGGTCTCACCGAACTTCCGTGCCACAAAATCGTCGCCGATGCGGAGCGCCGCCTCTTCACGGGACATCTCCAGTTCGAGTTCCCGGATCCGGGCCGCGATCCCCGTATACCCAAGGAGCGCCTCCACGCGGTCGGCGAGGTCGCTTGCTATCGGGATCTCGATCTCGGTCGTCGGGTCGAGCCCCCGGGCCCGTGCTGCAGCGGCCAGTTCCATGGCAGTCGCGAGCCCTTCAATCAGTTCCTCGAAGTAGCGGGCGGTAGCAGGTGAGACCTCCATATATGATGTATAGGCCCTTCACGCATTTAGAAGCCTCGTCTCACGATACCGTGCCCGGATATGGGCCCACCATCGAGACAGATTTTGAGGACTATTCACAAATCGGACATTTAAAAAGAGTGGTTTTGGGAGGTCCCGGCTCACCGCTTCCCGGCCCACCCGGTTTCCAGCGCCGCGGTGAGCGCCTCGGCGCCGGGCTCACCCATCTTCCAGAGGAGGAGGGCGGCACGTTCCTGCATCGCCGGGTCAGGGTGGTGCATCAGCCGGAGGATCGGGTCGATCGCGGGTTCCCCGATCTTGCAGAGCGCCATGGCGGCGAACGGCTGGAGGTCAGGGTCGCCCTCCTCGATGACGGCGATGAGCGGCTCGACCGCCGGCTCCCCGATGCCTGCAAGGGCAGCCATGGCGTAGCGCCGGAAGTCCCGGTCCTCTCCGGCATGCATCGCCTGCAGGAGGGGCTCGACTGCGGGCTCGCCGATCCGCACCAGCGCCCGGGCGGCGTACCACCTGACGTCGTTGTCACCCTCGCGCATCACGGCGAGCAGCGGCTCGATTGCCGCCTCCCCGCTCGCCCCGAGTTCGTCGGTTGCCGCCCGGCGCACCTCCATGCCCCCCTCCCGGAGGTCGGCGACCAGTTCACCAATCCGGTTCTCATCAGTCATGTTGTTCAGGTGCTCCCTCACCCAAGTTATGTCTTCTGATGCCCCCAAGCGCCTCCCTGGCAGCCCGGCCCACTTCCTCCTTGCTGTCGCCCAGGGCCTCGATCAGGGCATCGACCGCCGCCGGGTCGCCGATCTTCCCGAGGGCCAGAGCCGCTCCGGCACGGACGTGCGGGTCGTCGCCGGTGCGGAGCGCCATAACGAGCGCGGAAACGGCGGGTTTGCCGATCTGGCCGAGGGCGGCGGTCACCCCCTGCCTGATATCCCGGTCGTCGGCCTTGAGCGCCGCAACAAGCGCCGGGACGGCCGCCTCCCCGGCATCCCCGAGCGCACTCGCTGCCCGCCGCCGCACGTCTTCGTCCGGGTCATGGAGCGCACCGATGAGGGCTTCGACGGCCTCCGCCCCCCCGATCCTCCCGAGCGCCAGCGCCGAACCCCACCTGACCCGCTCGTTCCCGGTCAAGAGGCCGGCGATGAGCGCCGCCTCCGCGGGCTTTCCGATGGCAGCGAGCGCGAGGGCAACCCTGCTCCTGACATAGGTATCCTCGTCGTTGAGCGCCGCAACAAGCGCCGGGATGGCTGCCGGGTCTGCGATATCGCCGAGGGCGACCGCGGCCATCCACCTGACGTCCACGTTCTCGTTCTTCAGGCTCTCCGTGAGCGGCCCGACGGCTGGGGAGCCCAGTTTCCCGAGCGCTTCCGCCGCCTTCCAGCGCACACCGCTCTCCGGGTCGTCGAGGAGGTCGGCGAGCGGCCCGACCGCGGCCGGTTCCCGGGCATCGCCGAGGCACCCGGCCGCCTGGTAGCGGGTCTCGGGGTTCCGGCTCGATAACCGGGTGATCAGCCTTCTCGTATCAGGGTCGCAGACAACCGGCCCGGGCTCACCGATACGGAGGTGCCGGGCTTCCGGCCGCCCTCCGGCGGCACCAAAGAGGTGGCCGAGGAGGTAGGCGATGGCGATAAAGAACGCCGCACGCACGAGGGTCTCGGGCCCGGGGGGGTACTCGAGGGCGACCTGGAGCGCCGCGACCAGGACACCTGCGTATACCGCACGTCCGGGGTACCAGAACGCTGCCAGGATGAGCGCCAGGTAGAGGAGATCGGTATACGCGGCTCCGGTGGCGAAGAAGAGAACTGAGAGCCCTATGATCAGGGCGATAACTGCAAGCCTGCCCCATGCCGGTCTCGTGAACCTCATTCCTGAAGAGTGGGTGCGGGCCGAATCAATAAAAGGGTTTGTGCGGGGCCGCTCACCGCGGCACTGCAACCGCGGCCTCTTTGAGTTTCTCAAGCGACGCCGCGATGAACGCCGGGATGTCCTCCGGCTTCCTGCTCGATACCAGGTTGCCGTCGACCACCACCTCCCGGTCGACGTACTCCGCACCGGCGTTCTTGATATCCTGGATGATCGACTTCCAGCCGGTGACCTTCCTGCCCTCGAGAACCTGCGCCGTGATCAGGAGCTGGGGCGCGTGGCATATGGAGAGGACCGGTTTGCCGCTCTCGACAAACCGCCGCACGAACTCCACGGGGGCGTCATGGGCCCGGAGTTTGTCGGGCGAGTAGCCGCCCGGTATGAGGAGCGCGTCAAACTCGTCCACCGATACATCGGCGGCGGCCTGGTCGATGGTGACCGGCGTCCTCTCTTTCTTCCCGTGCACGGTCTCGCCCGCAGAAAGACCGACGTGAACGAGGTCGTGGCCGGCCGCCCGGAAGGCTTCCGCGGGCTTTGTGTACTCGATATCCTCAAACATATCTGTGATCAGGACTGCAATTCTGCTCATCTCCATCTCCACCGGACCCTGATCAGGACCGCCCAATATAATGTTACCTGGAGAAATCCTCTGGGTTTTTATGCACCCATGCCAGACTCTGAAGTATGACCCCGCCGCCCGACTGGTGGAGCCTCACGCCGGAGGAGGTCCTGCAGGAACTCAGGGCCCGTCCCGCCGGCCTGACCGCGAAGGAAGCAGAGGAGCGGCTGGAGCGCTACGGGGAGAACGTCCTCCGGGAGGAAGCCCGGGAAACACGGCTCCAGGTCTTCCTCCGGCAGTTTAAGAGTATCCTCATCGCGATCCTGGCCATCGCCGCGGTGGTCTCGTTCCTCGTCGGCGAGCCCCAGGACGCCGCCGCTATCCTCATCATCGTCGTCTTAAACGCCCTCCTCGGGTACACCCAGGAGTGGCAGGCCGGGGAGGCGATCGAGGCGCTCAAGAAGATGCTCGTCCAGCGGGCCGTGGTCATCCGCGACGGCGAGCAGCAGGAGATCGACGCCTCCGGGGTCGTGCCCGGGGACGTCGTCCTCCTCGAGATGGGGGAGCGGGTGCCTGCCGATCTTGCGATCGTCGAGGCGACGTCGCTCCAGGTCGACGAGGCGCCGCTGACGGGGGAGTCGGCGCCCGTTGATAAGGCGCCGGGCCGGCTCCCGCCCGCAACCGACCTTGCCGGGCGGAGCAACATGACGTTTGCCGGCACAACGGTCGTCAACGGCCGGGGGTGGGGGGTGGTCGTCGCCACCGGGATGGAGACCGAGTTTGGGAAGATCGCGGGCCTTTCCCAGCTGGTTACGGCGGAAGCGACCCCGCTCTCCCGGCAGATGGACGTCCTCGGCCGCGATATCGGCTTTATCGCCCTTGGTATCGCGGCGCTCGCGGTCGTCGTCGGGCTCCTGCAGGAGCGGGGACTCCTGGAGATGTTCCTCGTCGGGGTCTCGCTTGCGGTGGCGGTGATCCCGGAGGGGCTCCCGGCGGTCGTGACGCTGACGCTCGCCATCGGGATCAAGACCATGATGCAGAAGAACTGCCTCATCAGGCGGCTTCCGGCGTCGGAGACCCTCGGCGCGGTCTCGGTGATCTGCACCGACAAGACCGGGACCCTCACCAGGAACGAGATGGCGGTCGTCCGGGTGAAGACCCCGGGTGCGGAGGTTACGGTCACCGGGACCGGGTACGCCCCCGAGGGCGAGTTCCTCCTCGACGGCCGGGCAATCGACCCGGGGGACTACCCGGGGCTTCGGCAGTTCCTCCGGGCCGTCCTCCTCTGCAACCACGCGACCATCGCCCGCGACGGGGCGGGGGGATGGCGGATCTTCGGGACCCCGACCGAGGGAGCGCTCGTTGTCGCGGCGGCGAAGGCGGGGCTCTCCCGGGAAGATGCCCCGGAGGCGGTCGATGAGTTCTCGTTTGACTCCACCCGGAAGCGGATGACGATCATCTACCGGGAGGATGACGGGGACGTCGCCTACGTGAAAGGGGCGCCTGAGGTGCTCCTTGCCCGGTCGTCAGGGGTGCTCGTGGACGGATCGGTCGTAGCGCTCACCGACGACCTCCGCGAGACGATCAGGGAGGATATCGCCGGGTACGCGTCCGGGGGGCTCCGGGTGCTCGGGGCCGCATACCGCCCGCTCCCCGCCGATCTCCCCCGGACGGCGGATGCGGTGGAGGAGGATCTGATCTTCCTCGGGTTTGCCGGGATCCTCGACCCCCCGCGTCCGGAGGCGGCGGAGGCGATCCGGCTCTGCAGGAGCGCCGGGATCGACGTCATCATGATCACCGGGGACAATCCCCTGACCGCCTACGCCATCGCAGAGGACCTCGGGCTCCCGAGTGAGGGGGCGCTTACCGGGACCGACCTCGAAGCCCTGACCGACGACGAACTCGAAGAGCGGCTTCGGACGACGAAGGTCCTCTCCCGGGTCACGGCCGCACACAAACTCCGGGTGATCGATATCCTCTCCCGGAAGCGGGCGGTCATCGCGATGACCGGCGACGGGGTGAACGACGCCCCGGCGCTGAAGAAGGCGAGCATCGGGATCGCGATGGGGATCAAGGGGACGGACGTCGCGAAGGAGTCAAGCGATATGGTGCTCGTGGACGACAACTTCGCAAGCATCGTCGCCGGCGTCGAGGAAGGACGCCGGGAGTACGACAACATCGCCCGGTTCACCCGCTACCTCCTCTCCTCAAACGTCGGGGAGATCGTCGCGATCGTCGGCGGGCTCCTCCTGGGGCTGCCGCTGATCCTCATCCCGGTCCAGATCCTCTGGATCAACCTCATCACCGACGGCCTGACCGCTCTTGCGCTCGGGCTTGAGCCTGCCGAGAAGGACGTCATGCAGCAGCGGCCGCGGGACCCGGGCGAGCCGATCCTCACGCGGGCTGCGTTCACGATCATCCTCGCCCTCGGGGCCTGGCTCGGGCTGCTGACCCTCTACGTCTTCTCGGGGCTCTACGACATCGACCTCGACCGGGCGCGGACGATGGCGTTTACCGGGCTGATCGTCTTTGAACTCTACAACGTCCTGAACTTCAGGTCATTCCGGTTCCCGCTCCACCGGATCGGGTTCTTCTCAAACCCGGCCCTGCTCTACGCCATCCTCGGGAGCCTCGCCCTCCAGGTGCTGGTGGTCTACGTCCCGGTCTTCCAGGACTTCCTCGGGACCGCGCCCCTGACCCTCGCCGACTGGGGGCTGATCGCCCTCCTCGGGCTCCCGGTGCTCCTCGCGGGCGAGGTCTACAAGATCCTCCGGAGCCGGGGCGGGAATCCCTGGGTCTTCCCCACCCGGTGAGCCGGGTTGACCGGTATAGTTATGGGAATATCCCGCAAATCTGGATCCGGAGAAATCATTCTTTTTGAGGAGTTCTATGACCATATGTCAACCTCTCGCGACATCCCACGCCGCCTGCCGCCGGGGCGGTAAGCGATGATCGGCCCGGAACTGATCGCCATCGCGGTCTTCCTCTTCACCTACGCGCTCATCATCGACGAGCGGATCCACCGTGCGGTGGCGGCGATGCTCGGCGCCTCAGTCATCGTCTTCCTCCACATCGTCCCGTGGGAGATGATCCCGGTCTACGTCGACCTCGGCACCATCTTCCTCCTGATGGGGATGATGATCATCGTCAACACCGCCCGGGGGAGCGGCCTCTTTGAGTTTATCGCCATCAAGACAGCGAAACTTGCAAAAGGGAGCCCGATACGGGTATTGCTGCTCTTCTCGGTCGTGACCGCGGTCGTCAGCGCGTTCCTCGACAACGTCACCACGGTCCTCCTGCTCACCCCGATGCTGCTCTACATCGCAAACGTGATGCGGATCACCCCGGTGCCCTTCCTCATCGCCGAGATCTTCGCCTCGAACATCGGCGGGGCGGCGACCCTCATCGGCGACCCCCCGAACATCATGATCGGGTCTGCCGCAGGGCTCTCGTTTAACGAGTTCCTGATCAACCTCGGCCCCATCATGGCCATCGACCTCGTCGTCGTCATGGGGATGCTCTTCCTCATCTACAGAAAGGACCTCCATGTCTCGCCCGACGAGCAGGAGGGGATCGAGAAGACGTTTGCAGACCTAAACGAGCGGGATGCGATCCGCGACTGGCCGCTCTTCAAGAAGTCGGTCATCGTCATCATGCTTGTTATCGCGATGTTCTTCACCCACGACCTCCTCGGCCTGGAACCGGCCCTCGTCGCCCTGATCGGGGCATCGATCCTCCTCTTCTGGAGCAGGCAGCCTCCTGAGGAGATCTTTGAGAAGATCGAGTGGCCCGCCCTCTTCTTCTTCGGCGGGCTCTTCATCGTCGTCGGCGCACTCGTCGAGACCGGGATGATCGCGGCCCTTGCTGAGTTCGTGGTGAGTAACGTCCACTCGCAGGGGGAGGCGATGCTGATCATCGCCTGGTTCGCGGCGATCGCGTCTGCGATCGTGGACAACATCCCCCTCACCGCCACGCTGATCCCGCTGATCCATGATATGGGTGCCTCGATGGATACCTACCCGCTCTGGTGGGCGCTCTCGCTCGGCGCGTGCCTCGGCGGGAACGGTACCGCCATCGGGGCGTCGGCAAACGTCGTCGTGGTCGGGATCGCCGCCCGGAACGAGATCTCGATAACGTTCGTGGACTTCCTGAAGGTCGGGATGCTTGTGCTCTTCGTCACGGTCGGGATCGGCTCCGCGCTCCTCTGGCTCAGGTTCTTCGCCCTGTGATGCCGCGGCCGGCCTCGACCTCCTCGAGGCGGCCGACCACCCACCGGTACGCGGTCGCGGCTGCCTCCCGGGCCGAGGGGCTCGGGTCTTCGCTTCGCATGCGGTCGAGCGGTTCCCTCGCCCTCAGGTCGGCGAGCGCCCCGAGGGAGAGGGCCGCCTGCGACCTGACGAACTCGTCCTCGTCCTTGAGCGCCAGGATCAGCCCGTCGACGTCCCGGGCATCACGCATGGTATCGATATCGTCCAGTGTTGTCATGGGGATCTCCGCCTGTGCTCGCACCCGGCGGTATATATGCTTTTTCCGGGGCGGCTCCGCTGCACCATGTCATCTCTATCCGGTGCATCATAGCCTCACGCAAAGACACGATTGGGGGCGGGGTGGTATTGATTGCCCCCAGGTTCCATGACCCGGCTACGTCTTGAGGAGCATCCCCTCGATACTCCTCTTCGCTGCAAGCCTTGCCGCTACCTGGGCGTGCGCAAGCGACGCGGCCCGCCGGACCTCCGCATCAGCGTCCGTGAACTTCAGCCGCTCCAGCGGTTCCATCGCCCGTTCGTCGCCGACAGAGCCGAGGGCTTCGGCCGCTGCCTGGCGTATGATCTCGTCCGGGTCCGCGAGCGCCCGGATCAGCCCGTCGATATTACGCGCCCTTCGCATGATGTCAATATCCTTCTCGTGCATCAAAAACCTCCCTGACCGGCTGGTGGGCGTAATTAGGGCCTGTTCTGATATGAACGTTGTGGAGGGGGCGGCAGGATATGGCAGGATTGATATGGGCGCATCCCCTAACGCTGATCAGGCCTGAGGAGACCATGCGGTCCGTAACGATCAACGGGAACACATTCTATAACGGCGACTGCGTACCCGGGGCAGAGGAGCATATCCCGGAGAACAGCGTCGACCTGATCATCACCGATCCCCCCTACGGCATCAACGGCGACCGGCTCCACCGGCACTACAACCGGGACGAGGGGTTCGTCGTCGAGGGCTACGTCGAGGTCCCGGTCGACGAGTACGGGGAGTTCAGCCGTGCGTGGATCCGGCAGGCGGAACGGATCCTCAGGCCCGGGGGCTCGCTCTACATAGTCTCGGGGTACACGAACCTCTACCATATCCTCGCCGCCCTGCGGGAGACCGGGCTGGCCGAGGTCAACCACATCATCTGGCACTACAACTTTGGGGTCTACACCCGCAGGAAGTACGTCTCCTCCCACTACCACATCCTCTACTACGAAAAGCCGGGGGGCCGGCGGACGTTCAACCTGGAGGCCCGGTACGGCACCGACGAGCGGGGACCTGACGCCGGGTCGCTCAACTACCGCGACCGGGAGGATGTCTGGGCCATCAACCGGGAGTACAAGCCGGGCAGGCTCAAGAACAAGAACGAACTGCCGACCGAGCTGCTGGTGAAGATGATGCAGTACAGCAGCAACGAGGGCGATCTGGTCTGCGATATGTTTCTCGGCGGGTTCTCGACGGCTCGGGTCGCCATCGGCCTCAACCGCCGGGTGACCGGGTTTGAGATCTCAGAACCGGTCTTTGCGGCGAAGACGGCGGAGATCAGGGCCACGAAGCCGGGTTACCTCCTCCCGGGGCTCCGGGCCTCTGAGAAGACCGGGGATCCACCGAACCGGGGGAAGCCCTGGACCGATGCGGAGACGAGCCGCCTCGCGGTGCGGTTTGCGGAACTCCAGGATGCAGGGATGACGAAGAAGGACGCGGTCGCGGTCCTCGGGCAGGAATTCGGGCGGGGCCGGTGGGCAATCGAGCGGATGCTCAAAGGGCTGGATACTGAGGGATGAGGGGTGTACCTGGAGGGGCGCCCCCCTCACCACTCCGCCAGCCTTCCCGGCCCCAAACCGCCGTAGCGCTCTAGTGGAGCGTTTCAGCTAACATTTCCCCTGAAAACCGCCCTGGTTTGGCGGGTGGGGGAAGCATGGCTCTGTTTGTACCCCAGGCATGGCTTCCGTACGGGGGGAGGGAGCTCGCCCCCTCCCCGGCCCCCACCCC
>NZ_DAQR01000129.1:5117-5397 GCF_002502935.1 Methanoculleus sp. UBA413 | reverse complement strand
GACCGCCGGAATATCGCTTGATCCATAGTCCACGACTGCACCGCCCACCACCTCCCGACCGCCGTCTGCCGCCGCCATCCCGCTCTCGCTCCCGGGCACGGCATCTCGTCGCCAGGACGCAGCGGCGGCCGCGTTCGGACACCAGCCCAGGTACCTCCGTATCGTCTCCATATGAGGCGTCATACGACCTCCTTCAGTTTCGCGAAGAGTTCGTCGGCCATCCGGGTCGGGTCATCGGTCTTCGTGAGCGCAATACCCAGTTCGTCCGCGTAGTCCCAGA
>NZ_DAQR01000129.1:4644-4895 GCF_002502935.1 Methanoculleus sp. UBA413 | reverse complement strand
TCGTACCAGACCTGCACCCCGTGGTCTTTCGAGACAAACACGATTGCGCCTGCATCGAACGGGATGGATTGCCCGAAGAGAACCCCAATCTCTGCGTTCAGGCGCTCGACCTCGATCTGGTTTGCGTTGGCTATATCAAGGAGCGTCTCCTCGACTTTCCGGTCCATGGTGAGGAGCGCCATCGAGACCGCCTGGCGGGATATGCGGAAGCGCTCCGCGATCTGGATGTTGGGGAGGCCGCTGCGGCGGAG
>NZ_DAQR01000129.1:0-4375 GCF_002502935.1 Methanoculleus sp. UBA413 | reverse complement strand
CATTGGGCGAGATCGTGCAAAAACAGATCTCTGAATGATGACCTGCAGGACGGTCGGGACATTCATCAGCGGAAACCTGTGATCATCGTGAGGATGGCGATGATGGCTATCGAGGTGCGGAGCTTTACGATGTTGCCCGGTATGGTCGGGGCGGAGGCGCCCATCTCTGTGAAGATCGCCGGGCAGGTCTTCGCCATCTTGATCACCTGCCCGTTCTCGATGCTGTCCTCAGAAGAGGTCGGTTTTGCCCGCATACACCCGGGGCGGGGCTGATCCTCCCGGCCGGGGGCACCGGCGGTGCTCCGAAAAGTGGGACTACAGGACCCGATCGCGGTCGCCGTGCCCCTCCTGTGCGTCGACACCGGGGACGCGGCGCCCGACCGGGAAGTCGGCGGCTCTCTCCCGGTCGTCTCCGACTGCCGGGCTCTGCAGTGCAAGCGGACCGTCCCCTTTGAGTGACGCTGGTTCGCTCCCCTTCTGGACGGAGTACTGCTCGGCAAGCTTGCGGAGATCCCGCACTTTGGCGTTCGCCGCCTCGATGATCGAGAGGACCTCAAGGTAGCGGCTGTCCCCGAGATCGCCCTCCCTGCGGAGACTGACGAGCTGCTCACGGTAGTGCTTGTTGATGGCACGCTGGAGTTCGGCGTCCCGGGCGCGGAGTTCCGCAACGGTCGTATCCTGGATCCCCGGGAAGAGGCGCCCGAGCCCGACGATGTTCTCATCAAGGATCCGGTAGACGCTCTCTGTCTTCTGCACCAGGTCGGCGGGGAGACCGTTTCCGTTCCGCGACGCCCTGCGGAAGAACTCCCCGAGATCCACCCCGAGGTAGCCGAGCCGCTCGATCTCGTTCGACATCCGGACGAGGAAGACCACCTCGTTCGCCTCCCGGTCCGAGAGCTGCCTCGCGGAGATCGTCCGGAGGGCCCGTTCGATCCTCCTATCAAGGTGGCTGTTGAGGTTCTTGAGCCGCTCGACCATCTGGTAGTCGGCCTCCTTTGATGTGGCGAGGTACGTCATCACCGCCCGGAAGAGGTTGAGCGTGACCTCGTGTGCGTGCCCAAGTTCCTTCCTGATCAGTTCGAACCCCAGGTGCGTCTCCTCGGGGATACCGTCCTCGAGGTAGCGCGTCCGCATCAGGATCTCAGGCTCACTCCCGGGCACCAGCCATTCGACGATCCGCCCGAACCGTCCGATGAAGAGGAGGAAGATTGCCGCCGTGATCAGGTTGAAGGTGAGGTGGGCGTTCGCCACCATCTGCGCCTCGGTCCCGCCGATTGTCGTCACGAGCCCGGTGAACGGTACGAGGAAGGGCAGGATCAGGAGCACCCCACCGAGGTTGAAGATGAAGTGGGCTACCGCCGCCCTCCGGGAGTAGAGGTTCATCCGGGAGGAGGCGATGAGGGTCGTCGTGGTTGAACCGATGTTTGCGCCGAGCAGAAGCGGGATCGCCTGCGGGAGGGTGAGCAGCCCCTGCTGGGCGAGGATGACGGCAAGCCCGGTCGTTACTGCGCTCGACTGCACCATGGTCGTCACGAGAAACCCGATCAGGATGGCGAGCGGGAGCGTCGAGTATTCCGTGATAAGCCCGATGATCTCGGGGTCGTTCTGGAACGGTACAAGCGCCGTGGATATGAGGTTTAAGCTGAAGAAGACCAGACCGAAGTAGAAGAGCGGTTTCCCGAGAAACCGGTAGCGCCGCCCAAAGATCCCGACGAGAAAGCCGACCGGGATCAGCACCTGCCCAAACGCCGTCATCTTGAAGGCGACGAGCTGGGCGGTGACGGTCGTCCCGACGTTTGAGCCGATGATGATCCCGAGGCTCTGGACGAACGAGAGCGTCCCGGTATTGACGAGGTTGACGGTGATGATCGTCGTCGCCATGCTCGATTGGACGAGGGCGGTGACGGCAGCGCCGAGGAGTGCGCCGAGGATCGGCCGCTCTGTCACTCTGCCGAGGATCGTAGCAAAGCTGCCTCTCGCGACCGCGAGAATCTCGCGGGAAAAGTTCTCTATTCCATAAAAAAAGAGGATCAGGCCGGGAACGACGGCGAATACTATTTCCCACGGGACCATTGCTGTTCAGGGAATATAGGATCCCTGCTCTGAAATACCTCCCGAAATGTGTTCTCGGTGGGATTTCCCCGGGACCGGGCGGTGCATTCCGGAACCACAGATATTTCCGGTTGCAACCCAACCTCTCTTTGTGGCATCCTTCGACCCGTCGGTCCTTGGGGTCTTCATCTTCGGCCTCGTCGCCGGCATCTGCCCGTGCAACAGCGTCCTGTGTCTCGGGCTGATCGGCTACCTGACGAGCGGGGAAACGAACCTCTCGCTCGCGAACCTCCTCAAACTGACCGTAGCGTTCTCGCTCGGCACCGTCCTCGTCCTCCTGCCGCTCGGGGCGGTCGCCGGATACCTCGGAGAATACCTCCTCTTCCTCAACGATACCATCGCGTGGGCCATCGGCGGGGTGCTGATGATCCTGATGGGGCTGCAGCTCCTGCATGTCTACAAGCCGCCGATACGGAGCATCTTCAACTTCTTCCGGGCCCCCATCTCCTACACCGTCACGGGGGCGTTCCTGCTCGGGCTCTCGTTTGGGGCAATCACCGTTGGGCGCGGGGCGCCGATGCTGCTTATCGTCCTGACCTACATCGCGCTCTACCAGACGGCCATCGAGGGGCTTTTCACAATCCTCGTGTATGCCGTGGGGCTCTCGATCCCCTTGATAGCGATCAGTTCGCTTGGGGGTGCGCTCGGGAAGAAGGTCAAGGAGAAGGCGCGGGTGAGCGGCGAGGTCTTCGACCGGATTATCGGTGTCGCGATCATCGCGATCGGGGTTTATTTCCTGTATCTGGCGTTTTGGTAGGGAAGGGTCTGCGTCAGGTCGCGCGGGCCACCGGTCACGGCGATGAAGAGCACGCCGTGGTCGGAGGAAGGGCAAGCGGCCGGGCGAGGGTAACGAAGATAGCCGGGAGAAGTGTCAGCGGTCGAACACCGCTGAGAGGCTCAACCGCTTCTCGCGGATGGTCGATGTGAACTCGAATCGCCCTTCTCCAGGCTCAAGCGGGAAGCAGGATACGCTTAACGTTCCGGAATTGACCCTTCCCGTTTCCCGGGCGGCGGTGTGGGGTAGCCCTGTGGGGTCCCAGACCGTCAGGGTGAAGACAGCCGTCTTTGCGCTGCCGAATTCATTTTTCTGGTTGTTTCTCCACGTGGCGGTGAAGACGCTTCTTCCGGTTCCCGTCTCGATCGAGGAGATCGAATTCGAGAAAACCATGTCGGTCCCGAAGTCGGCCGAAGCTCTGGCGAGAGTGTGGACGTCATGGGAGGCGTTCTCCTGGAAGATGATTTTGCCGCTGGAGATGGTGGTATTCACGATTACATCCTCCTCGGCGCATGCTATCCCGTGCGCCAGAAGAAGACCGGCGAAGCCCAGCACCAGGATGATGCTGCATGATAGTTTACCGCTCAATCTGATCACCGTTCTCTCTCAGTATCGAACCAATCGTGCGTCTCGCACCAGAGTTCGTACTGGGCGTCGCCGCTGCCCTGCGAATCAAAGCTCTTGACGACAGGGATCTGTTGGTCGATCCGGGCTGCAGAGACCGCACCGACAGGTGCCGGTACAACCAGTGCCAGCACCGCCCAGACTGCGATAGATCCATTTCTTCGCATCATCCAGCCATGAACCATAGATGTGGCGCCGCAACTTTTCCGAATGCCCGATTCCGGCGTCCGCACTGCTACGTCAGCATCGCAGTATTTATCTTTTCTCTCACTTCTCTCTACATGTCCGCGGTCTTCTTCGGAAAGCGGAAGGCCGGATACATCCTGTACGGCTCACGGAACTGGAGAGGGTCCCGGCCGGAACCGGGAGTGCCGGGGCTCCGTACCCGGTCCCGCTCCCTCCAAGGTGTGCTTACCGGATGTCCATCCGCAGGAACCTCGTGTACGCGATAGCGAAGAAGACGACAGGGTAGATGGTCAGGGCCGCAATACTCGACCATATCTTGCCGAGCGTATCCTCAAGGGTCGCCCCCGGGGATCTGGATATCCCGTTGATGAGGGTGTTGACGGCCATCTGCGGGGAGAGGAGGTTGACAGCGCTCTCGATCACCTTCATCTGCTCGGCGTATGCTGTGATCTCCGCCTGGTAGCCTTCCGATGAGGTATCCCCTCCATATGCCCCCGGATCGGGCTTCTCCATCATGAGGGCCATGCCTACCTGCGCGGTGGTGTAAGGGGCCAGGAACACGAGGAGAATGAAGACGACCACCGCGAGGAGCAGGGCGCTGCCGCTCTTCCGGCAGAGGGTGGAGAGGGCAAGCGCGATGGAGAAGAATGTCACAAGGAAGAGGAGGGTGACGCCGGC
>NZ_DAQR01000054.1:720-3696 GCF_002502935.1 Methanoculleus sp. UBA413 | reverse complement strand
CACGCCTACGCAAACGTCCCCTACTACCGCCGGGTCTTCGACGACCGCGGCCTCGTGCCCGGGGATATCCAGACCCCGGCAGACCTCCGGCTCCTCCCGGTCCTGACCCGGGAAGACCTGCAGACCCACCTCCCCGACCTCAAGGCCAGAAACTACCCGGACGCCGCCTTCGAGTATGTCACCACCGGCGGGTCCACCGGGATCCCGGTCGGGTTCTACTACGAGCGGGGCGCCTCCCGGGCCCGGGAGTGGGCGTTCATGAAGACCCAGTGGGACCGCGTCGGCTACCGGTTCGGCGACAAATGCGTCGTCCTCCGCGGCTACATCGTCGGGTCCGCCCGGGATGCGGTCTACTGGAAGAAGACCCTCTTCGGCCGGTGGTTGCTGATGTCCTCCCATCACATGACCGAAGAGACCCTGCCGGCCTACATCAGCGAGATCCGGCGGTTCAAACCCCGGTTCATCCAGTCCTACCCCTCCACCGCCGCCCTGCTGGCCCGCTACATGATCGAGCACGGGGTCGACTCCTTCCCGACGGTGCGGGCGGTCCTCTGCGGTTCCGAGAACCTCTACCCCTGGCAGCGGAGTCTCCTCGAGGAGGCGTTCGGGTGTCGGGTCTTCTCCTGGTACGGCAACTCCGAACAGACCGTGCTCGCCGGGGAGTGCGAGGAGAGCACCCACTACCATATCTTCCCCGAATACGGGATCGTCGAACTGATCGGCCGGGACGGCCGCCCCGTGACAAACCCCGGCGAGATGGGCGAGGTCGTCGCCACCAACCTCACCAACTACGTCTGCCCCCTCATCCGCTACCGGACCATGGACCTCGCCACCGCGGCACAGGGACCCTGCACCTGCGGCAGGCACTACCCGCTGCTCGAACATGTGGAAGGGCGGCTGCACGAGTTCATCGTGACAAAGGACCGTCGGCTCATATCGATGACTGCGGTCAACATGCACTCCGACGTCTTTGATAACGTCGTGCAGTTTCAGTTCTACCAGGAGAAGGTCGGGGAAGTCCTCCTCCGGATCGTGAGGAAGCCCGGGTACACCGACCGGGATACGGATTATATCCTTAGCGAGCTTGAGAAGAAGTTCGAAGGCGACGTGGATGTGACCGTCCACTTTGTCACAAAGATCCCCCGCACCCGGCGCGGCAAATACCGGTTCCTGATCCAGGATCTCCCGCTGGACGGTGGGGACATATCACTGTGAGGCAGGAGCATGGGAAGACTCAGGCTGATGGCAGCAGGCGACATCTGGCTGCAGACAGGGGGTGGCCGGCACCCGTTTGGGGAGGTCGGGCACATCCTCCGGGACAAAGACCTCCTCTTTGGAAACCTGGAGACCACGCTCTCAAAGACCGGAGAGCGGGCACGGAAACATCATGTTCTCTCTTCACCCCCCGATACCGCCCGGTACCTGGTGGATGCAGGCTTTGATATCCTCAGCGTTGCAAACAACCACTCGACCGACCTCGGCGCCGAAGGACTGAGAAACACCCTGCATGCGCTCGAGAGCCGCGGCATCCTCCCCATCGGGGCATCGGCGTCTCCGGACCGGCGGGGGCCGGTAATCCTTGAGAGGAACGGTGTCACGATAGGGTTTGCCGGTTACACGACCGGGAGAATTGCCGTCTCGGGGGACGCCAGAGTCAACCGGCTGGTCGAGGAGGAGGTCCTCAGCGATATCGAGGCCCTTGCAGGCAGGTGCGACCACATCGCGATCTCGTTGCACTGGGGGACGGAGATGGCCTGCTACCCCTCTCCACGGCAGATCGGCCTCGCCCACCGACTCATCGATGCAGGCGCCACCCTGATCCTCGGGCACCACCCCCATACCATGCAGGCGATAGAGCGCTACCGCGGCGGGCTCATCGCCTACTCGCTCGGCATGTTCCAGTTCGACCCCCACTGGCCCCACAACCTCTCGCCGGTGGGGTTCATCCTCTCGGTCGACTTGCAGAAAGGAGGTGTTATCGGGGAGTTTGAGGTGATACCGATCATCGTCGACGACGATTTTGTGCCGCGGCCGGGAGAGGGAACCGAAGGCGAGAATATCCGGGCCTTCATCACCGGGATATCGCGACCGGTCGCCGAAGGCGGGATCACCTGGGCACGCTGGTTTGAGGAGATCGCGCCGGCCTACATGAAGATGAACCTCGAGAGTTACCGTTACCGGATATGCCGGGACGGTCCCCTCCCTCTCCTTGAGATGGGAGTCTGGCTCTGCACGCCGTTCTGCCTGAAGTGCTACACCGGACTGATCCGGCGATCTCTCCGCCCGGTTCTGCTGTGGGGTAGGCGCGCTCCCGGGAAGGATCCCGGGGGCTGAGGGGGAGGCAGGTTCCCGTGGCGATACCCACCCACGGTCCACTGCTCGGGACAAGGCTGGTTTCATGCGTGCATCCTCCCGGATCCCGGCGCCCACCATACACCCACCACACCTGGACCGGGGCGCCTGGGTAGGTGCTCCCCGAAACCGTTATTCCAGCATTAACCCGCATAGCACCATCTCCACCTCACCAGTTTCCCTGGAAGGCCCCCAGGTGCCCAGGGACAAAACCACAAAACCCTCATTACAATTAATGACAAATATAGAGAAGAGGAGTGTAAACATTTTGTCCGCGATTCCGAAGGAGGAGTATCTGTTCAAGTGCACGTCCGCCTGTGCGGGGTGCAGCTCTTCCCTGTGTCTACGCTATGTGCTCAAAGCCGCCGGCCCTGATTCTGTCCTGGTCGTGCCTGCCTGCTGCACCAGCGTCCTCCAGGGGATCTACCCCGGCACGGCGATGAACGTGCCGGTATATAACATAGCATTTGCCGCAGCCGCCGCCTGCGCCTCAGGCATGAGCAATGCGTTCGCGACGCTCGGAAAGAAGACCAACGTCATCGTCTACGCAGGAGATGGGGGGACCGTCGATATCGGTATTCAGGCGCTATCCGGAGCTTTCGAGCGCGGCACCGATTTCCTCTA
>NZ_DAQR01000054.1:0-469 GCF_002502935.1 Methanoculleus sp. UBA413 | reverse complement strand
GGGGCACGCACCACCACGACCCCCGGCGGCAAGCCTACGGCCAAGAAGGACCTCGACCGTATCGTCGAGGCGCATAACCCCCCCTACATGGCGACCGCCTGCAGCGCCTACCCCCTCGACCTCTATAAGAAGGTGAAGAAGGCGCTCTCGATTCCGGGGCCGAAGTTCATCCATATCCTTGCGCCGTGCCCCCCCGGGTGGCGCTACCCCTCAGAGAAGACCGTCGAGATGGGGAAACTCGCGGTGAAGACCGGAACATGGGTTCTCTACGAGCGTGAGTTCGGGAAACTCTCCATCAGCGGCCCGTCGAAGGCGGCGATGAGGAAGCCCGCGCCCCTGGAGGACTACATCAAGGGTCAGGGCAGGTTCAAGAACATAAAACCTGAAGTCCTCGAAGAGATGCGGCAGCAGGTAGAACGGAACATCCAGCGCTTCTCCCGCGAGGAGGCCGGCATATGCTGACGATCGC
>NZ_DAQR01000098.1:5925-6716 GCF_002502935.1 Methanoculleus sp. UBA413 | reverse complement strand
TTCTTCCCGTTGCCCGGGTTGATCACGGATACGGCACCGGTGCCGGCTACCGAGATGGGGCCGTTCTCTGTCGTGACGTTGCCGGTCACGGTCAGGTTGTCATCACCGGCGGCGAGATCGAGGTCCTGCCTCTTGTACTTCAGGATGAGCGTGCCGCCGTCCTTCATGCAGAAGTTGACCTTCTCCGGCGTTGCGTTGCCGATTCTAAACTCCTCAGAGTCTGGTATCGTCACGTCCTTGCTGTCGGCATCACCGAACCCGAGCCATTCCGCAAGGCTGACAAAGACAGTCATGATGCCGTTGCTCTTCTGGTTCAGGGTCTTCGGGGCGACCTTCACGTTCATCTGCTGCGGGTTTACGGTCACGTTCAGGGTGTCGCAGGCGATAGCACCCGTTGCATTATCTACAACCTTCACCGTGACAGCGTAGGTGCCGGCGGTGAGGTAAGTGTAGGTGCCCGTGATTGTGCCGTTGTGGTCATCGTCCAGCGCAATCTCCGGTTCTGTTGTTGCCGGGCCCCAGTTGATGGAGGCGCTCACGTTCAGCACATCGAGAACACCGGTGCCGTTGTAGGTGGCAAGGATTGTGACCTGCTCACCGGCGAGTGCGGTGCGGTCGCCCCCGGCATCGACAACAAGCGTGGACGGCACGTCAGGTTCCTCCTCAGGAACCTCCGGCTGTGGGTTCACGGTCACGTTCAGGGTATCGCAGGCAAGAGCGCCGGTAGCGTTGTTTGCAACCCTCACCGTGACAGCGTAGGTGCCGGCAGTGAGGTAAGTGTAGGTGCCCGT
>NZ_DAQR01000098.1:0-5744 GCF_002502935.1 Methanoculleus sp. UBA413 | reverse complement strand
GATTGTGCCGTTGTGGTCATCGTGCAGCGCGATCTCCGGTGTCGTCGTCGCCGGGCCCCAGTTGATGGTGGCTGAGAGGTTCAGTGCGTCGGCGATGTCTGTGTCGTTGTAGGTGGCGAGGATTGTGACCTGCTCTCCGGCGAGTGCGGTGCAGTCGCCCCCGGCATCGACGACGAGGGCGGCCTGCACGGCAGGAACCGCCACGGCGAGGACGATCAGGAGGGAAACGATTCTGATTGGTGTACTGCGTCTCATGGTGAACTCATCTCCGGTAGAGACTGGATAGGATGTCCTATTTGATTGCATTGAGCTGGCTGGTTCAATCAATCACCCCTGGGGTGCAGGGGAGCCTATACCCGGAGCATCCGTGCGTTGACAGCGACGATCACAGTGCTTGCGCTCATCAGCACCGCCCCGGCGGCCGGGGTGAGGACGATACCGGCACCAAAGAGCACGCCGGCGGCGAGCGGGATGGCGACGGCGTTGTAGCCGGTCGCCCAGAGGAGGTTCTGGAACATCTTCCGGTAGGTCTTCTTTGAGAGGTCGATGACTGCCGCTGCGTCTCTGGGGTCGTTTCGCACGAGGACAATATCGGCGCTCTCCACGGCCACATCGGTCCCCGCCCCGATAGCGACCCCGAGGTCGGCCTGCACGAGCGCCGGGGCGTCGTTGATCCCGTCGCCCACCATCGCCACCCGGTAGCGGCGCTGCACCTCCTGGATCTTTGCGGCCTTCTCATGGGGAAGAACCCCGGCGAAGAACTCATCGAGGCCCAGTTCCCCCGCCACCCACGCGGCGACGTCCTGGTTGTCGCCGGTGAGCATCATGCACCGGATACCCATCGCTTTGAGCCGCCGGACAGCCTCCCCCGACTCAGGCCTGATGATATCGGCGAGCGCGAGGGCCCCGGTGAGCCGGTCGTCCTCGAGGAGGAAGACGACGGTCTTGCCCTGCCGTTGGAGCGCCCCGACCCGTTCGTCCCCGGTCTCTATTCCCCGCTCAGCGAGGTAACCGGGGCTGACCACCCCGACCCTCCGGCCGTCGGTCTCTCCCTCGACGCCGACCCCGGGGATCGCCTGGAAGCCCTCGAGCGGGAGGAGGGAGAGGCCCCGTTCCTCCGCGCTCCGGACCACGCCCCGGGCGATCGGGTGCTCGGAGTGCGTCTCCACCGACGCCGCTCTCCTGACCACGTCCTCCTCCGCAGCGCCGCCGAAGGTGAGGATATCGGTGACCCCGAACTTCCCCAGCGTGAGGGTCCCGGTCTTGTCGAAGACGACCGCCTGGAGATCCTTTGCCCGCTCAAACGCGGTCCGGTCCCGGATCAGGAACCCTGATTGGGCAGCAAGCGCCGTCGAGACCGCGACCACGAGCGGGACGGCGAGACCGAGCGCGTGGGGGCAGGCGATGACCATCACGGTCGCGGCCCGTTCCACGGCAAACCCGGCCCCCTCCCCGAGGGTGAGCCATGCCGCAAACGTCACCGCACCGACCGAGAGGGCGATCACCACCAGGAGGAACGCAGCCCGGTTTGCGAGGTCCTGGGTCCGGGACCGGCTCTCCTGTGCTTTCCTCACGAGGTCGATCACCTGGGCGATGTAGGTCTCCGCACCCGTCTTCCTGACCTCGACGACGACCGAGCCCTCACCGTTGATCGCCCCGCCGATGACCCCGTCCCCGGGACGCTTCTCCACCGGCTTCGACTCGCCGGTGAGCATCGCCTCGTTGACGCTCGTCGCCCCCTCGACCACCACGCCGTCCACCGGCACCTTCTCCCCGGGCCGGACGAGGACCCGGTCGCCCGGGGTGAGCCGGTCCACGGGCACGTCCTCAGTTCCGCCGTCCTGGACCAGGTGCGCCTCCGACGGCATGACCCTGACGAGTTCCTCAAGCGCCCTCGAGGCCCCGAGGACCGAGCGCATCTCCACCCAGTGCCCGAGGAGCATGATGTCGATTAAGGTGGCAAGTTCCCAGAAGAACCCCTCCCCGCCGACGACGCCGAGAACGACCGCCGAACTGTAGACGTAGGCGACGGTGATCGCGACGGCGATGAGCGTCATCATCCCCGGCATCCTATCCCTGAGTTCGCTTACGATACCGGTAAGGAACGGCCAGCCGCCGTAGAGGTAGACGACGGTTGCGAGGGCGAGGAGGAGGTAGTCTGAGCCCGGGAAGGTGATGGTGATCCCGAGGAGCGCCTGGACCGGTGGCGAGAGGAGGAGGATCGGGACCGTGAGAATGGTCGATACGATAAACCGCCGCCGGAAGTCCTCGAGGGCGTGGTGGTGCGGGGCGCCCGGCCGGTGGGCCTCCGGCGGCTTCTCCCGGTGTTGCTCCCCGTGATCATGGCCCATGTCAGTCCCTCCGCTCCAGTTCTTTTTCACGCTTCCGGAACTCCTCTTCGCCGATCTCGCCCCGCGCGTAACGCTCCCTGAGCACGTCCATCGCCGTATCGCCGGCCGGGACCGCCTGTACTCTGCCGGGCTCCCGGAGCACCAGGTAGAGGATGAGGAAGATGAACCCGACCATGGGGAGGATGACGAGGATGAACCAGAGCGGGCCGTTCATTCCCCGTCGCTCTGCATCCCGGTAGACCAGGACGCCGATGGCGAAGAAGACGATCAGCCAGAGGAGCATCATGCCCCACCCGAAGATCAGGGACGCGGGCCACCCCTCAAACATGTGGTGGCCGTCCCAGTACGGGTGCATATATCCGTTCATGGGGGGTGGACAGGTTGCAGGGAACGTAAATCTACCGGAGGTTACTTGGGCCGGGGTTGCCCGCGCACCACCTCGAGCCCCCGTGAAACCTCATGAGGCGTGCCCTCCCCCCGGCAGTGCCTGGGGCGTGCTCTTCGGTCATCCTAACCGGATCGATTATCCTGAACAGATCAACGGTTCCTCGTTACCTCATAGGGCACCCACCGTCACGGTGGAGGCAGATCTCCGCCGCTCGATACGGTTCAGATGCCCTGCAGGAGGAAATACGTAGGTTTATAAATTACGGGAATAAGCATACTGCCCGTACCCCAAGAGATCTGCCCACGCAGCCTCCAGGGCCCCTGCGATTTCCCTGTAGCCTGGCTTGATTCATTTAAGGTGGGCCGGATGATTTTATAGGTCAAACTAAATAAAAAATCTATAAAAGTACAAGGTAGGTGGTCCCGGCCGATGCACGAATACATCCTCGCACATGGCGATATCCCCGCGCTCTCCGCCATCCTGGATGCGCTCGACGAAGGGGTGCTCATTATCGGCCCCGAGAACCGGGTAGCCTGCATCAACAGGCATCTTCAGCGCTTTCTTGATATCAACCAGGACACACCCTGCGGGGTTGATGCGGACCTTGTTATCCGCCGCGACCTGGTGCCCCGGATCTGCGAAGAATCGCGCGGAAAGGAGATCCTGGCGTTCCTCTCCGGCCGTCTTGAGACGGTTGAGTTTGTATGCACCCTGCGGTCGCCCGACGGCGAAGTAGAGCAGGCCCGTTGCTCGTGCAGGACTGTGCATGAAGGGCCGCTCCCGGGAACGCGGCTCATCCACATCTGCCCTGACCGGCGCCGATCCGGTGCTCCGGAGCGGAGGCGGATGGAGGAGATCCTGCGGGAGAGCGAGAACAGGTACCGGTTCCTCATCGAGAACCTCAACGAGGGTATCTGGATGATCGATGCGCGGGGGACCACGGTCTTTGCCAACCAGAAGATGGCTGATATCCTCGGCTACCCTGTCGCCGATATGATCGGGATGCCGGTTTCTGCGTTTGTTGCCGAAGAGGATGTCGGGGCCGTGCAGGAACGCCTGCGGCGCCGGGAGCGGGGCATGCGCGAAGTCTTTGAGTGTGAGTTTCTCCAAAAAAGCGGTGCCCGCGTCCATACGCTGGTTGCAACCGCCCCTATCATCGACGCCGACGGCACCCTCCGGGGATCTCTTGCCGGGGTCCTGGATATCACCCCCCAAAAGATTATGGAGGAGCAGCTCCGGGAGAGCGAGGAGAAGTACCGCTCGCTGGTCGAGCTCTCCGCCGAGGCGACCCTGATCTACCGTGACGGGAGGATCGCGTACGTCAACCCTGCCGGCATGAGGCTGCTCGGCGCTTCAAACCCGGCGGAAGTCATCGGGAAGGCTATCATTGAGATCTTCCGCCCGGAAGCCCGGGACCGGGTCGGGGACCTCATCTCGCAGCACCTGCAGGGGGAGGAGACCCCGCTCGTTGAACTGCCGCTCGTCAGGCTCGATGGAACGACCGTCCCGGTCGAGGGAAGGGGCACACGGACGTTTCTCGAAGGCCGGCCCGCGGTCCAGATCGTTATGCGGGATATCACCCACCGGAAGCGCGCTGAGGAGCAACTCCAGGCAAGCAACCGGCACCTCCTGCTGCTCAACAGGATCATCGGCACGTCGGCTACACACTCCACGGGAGAACTGCTGGAGACGGCGCTTGACCAGACGCTCGACCTTCTCGGCTACGACGGCGGTGCTATCTACTGCCCCGATGCCGCGCGGGGTCGGCGAACCCCCTATTGCCGGCGGAACATCCCGGATGGCTGCCTTGAGCGGGCAGAGAGTACCCTGGGTGAGTTCTGGGTCGGCCGTCCCTGCTACCTTGAGCGGGGAGGGGACCGCGATGCCGCCCTCCTCCTCCGGGAAACCGGGCTCGCGGCACTCGCCTGCATCCCGCTCGCCGCTGAGTCGGAGGTCTTTGGGGCACTCCTCATCGGGAGCAGGGACCGGGGGTCCTTCTCTCCCGGGGAACGTGCGCTCCTCGAGGCGATCGGCCGTGAGATCGGGGCCGGTCTCCTGCGGCGGATGCTCCTCCGCCGGCTTGAAGCGGCGAACCGGGAGGCGAATCTCTACCTGGACATCCTCACCCACGACATCAGGAACGCCGATAACGTCGCGAACATCTACGCCGATACCCTCATCGATGAACTCGAGGGGGAGGCGGCCCTGCACGCCAGGAAACTCAAGGACGGGATCCGGAAGAGCATTGAGATCACGACAAATGTCGCCACCATCAGGAAGATCCATGAGAGCCGGGTCGGACTTACACCCATCGACCTCCATGCCGTGATTCTTGACGAGATCACCCACTTCGCAGACCTCTGCATCCACTATGACGGGCAGCCCGTGATGATCCTCGCCGACGACCTGCTTCCCGAGGTCTTCATGAACCTGATCGGCAACGCCGTAAAACACGGTGGGCCGGGGGTCGAGGTCACGGTGGCGGTCGAGGACCGGGATGAGAGGACCGTCGTCGTCACCGTCGCCGACACGGGCCCCGGTGTCGACGATGCCATGAAGGAGGCGATCTTTTTCCGGTTCGAGCGGGAGAGCGGCAGGAGAGGGAGCCAGGGTCTTGGGCTCTCGATATGCCGGATGCTTATTGCGCGCTACGGGGGCAACATCTGGGTCGAGGACCGGGTGCCCGGGCACCCGGAGGAGGGCGCCGCGTTCCGGTTCACCCTCAGGAAGGCCGGGTGCTGCGGAAGGAGGTAGTGAGAGCATTGTATCTCATATTTCAGGCGCGACGTTCTCTCACGCGGAAGCACACGGGAGATCTCTAAATTTAAGATGACAACAAGCACTAGTGCATCGATTCTCAATTACCGGCACTCTCAACGGTGGGGAGCATCGACCTTATTTTACACACTATCCGGGGGGGGTTGCATCTCGGAGGACGGCCTTCCACCGGGTATACGCCTGGGCACTGCCCCCGCACCAGGGGCGGGGGAGGAGGCCGGAGGCCG
>NZ_DAQR01000088.1:3275-14514 GCF_002502935.1 Methanoculleus sp. UBA413 | reverse complement strand
CCCGACCTCAATTGTGGCGGGGGAGGGCTCGACCTCGATGCAGGTCGGGACTGCGATAGAGGGTTCAACGGTCACGCAGGCGGAGCCGTTGGCCTCGCCTGCTGATGCAGTGAGGCGCACTTCGCCGTCCGCAAGGGCGGTGAAGAGGCCAGTCTCCTGATCGATGGTGCCGATGCACGGATCGCTGCTCTCCCAGGTGACCTCGACATCAGGCATGGGGTTGCCATTCTGGTCGAACGCGGTCGCGGTGAGCTTCAGGCTCTGCCCGGCGGCGATGGTGAAGTCGGACGGGCTGACCGCGATCCGCTCCTGGGTCGGGGATGCCGATCGAACTGTCACTTCCGCGATCCCGGTCTCGTTGACCCCTTCGACCGAGGCGGTGATGGTTGCAGTCCCTTCATGCTCGGCGGTGAAGAGGCCTTCCTGGGTTATCGTGCCTGCAGAACATGACCACTTCGGCTTAGAATTGGCTGCGTTGTCCTGCAGACCATAGACAGTCGCACTGAACTGCCATTTATCCTCAGGATCGAGGATGATCGCCGATGGAGAGATCACAACCCCCGAGCAATCTTCGGCGGCCACTATGTTCACCATCGTGGTGATGGCACCGGTGCCGCTATCGGCAGGCGTGATCGCCGCCGGCGTAACGACGGTGCGCACGTGAGCCGGAGCGGCGTCGGTTACGGTGACGGTCGCGGTTCCGGTGGCTCCATCGCCGGTTGCGGTGACGGTCGTCGTGCCGCCGCAGACGGCGGTGAAGACGCCGCAATCGTCGATCATGCCGACGTTCTCATCGCAGCACATCCAGGTGATCTCCGCATCCTCGACGATATTACCGAACGGGTCGAACGCGATGACGTCAAACTGCAGGGTATCGCCGGTCTCCAGGGTGACCGCGGACGGAGAGACCACAATCATACCGAACGCCGGCGCCGGAGCGTTTACGGTGATGGTCGCCTGCGCTGAGACATCACCTGTTTCTGCGGTGATGGTCACCGTGCCCTCAGCGAGAGCGGTGAAGATCCCGCTCGCATTGATGGTTCCGACGGCGTCGTCGCTGCTCTCCCAGGTGACCTCACCTGCGGATATAATGTTGTTGTCCTGGTCGAACGCGGTCACCATGAACCTCTGGTCGTCACCGACCTCCAGAGTGGCCCGGGGCGGCGTGAGCCTGAGGCTCGCAATCACCGGTTCTATCGGGTCTTCGGCGGTGACCGTGACGGTCGCTTCCGCGGAGCGATCGCCTGCCGTTGCGGTGATGGTCGTTGTACCCGCAGCCAGTGCGGTGAAGAGGCCACTGGAGTCGCCGATGGTCCCGATAGTCTCGTCACTGCTTGTCCAGGCGATCTCAACGCCGGAGATCTTGTTGCCGTCCAGATCGAGGGCAGTTGCCGCAAACTCCTTCGTCTCGCCAACCGCGAGTGTGGCCTCGGTCGGTTTGATCACGATGCTCTCAGGCACCGGGTCGACCTGGGCTGCAGCGGTGACCGTGATGAGTGCTTCCGCGGACTTGCTGTCTGCGGAGGCAGTGATGGTTGTCGTGCCTACAGCGTGAGCGGTGAAGAGGCCGGTGGTCTTATCGATGGTCCCGACGGTCTCGTTACTGCTTGTCCAGGCGAACGTGATCCCAGTCATTTCATTATCGAACTGGTCAAGAGCGATTGCTGTGAATGTTTCTGTCTCGTTGATCTCAAGGGTTGTCGGGGTCAGTTTGATCGTGATTCTATCAAGCACCGGGTTTTCAGCGCTGACCGTGACGGTCGCGGTTCCGTTGATCTCGCCTGATGCTGCAGTGATGGTCGTCGTGCCCGCAGCGTGAGCGGTGAAGAGGCTGGTCTTATGGCTGGTCTTATCGATGTCCCCAACGGTCGTGTTGCTGCTCGTCCAGGTGATCGTAATCCCGGTCATTTCTTCGTCGAACTGGTCGAGGGCGGTTGCCTCGAACGCCCTCGTTTCATCGACAGCCACGGTAGCCTCGGTCGGGTCGATTGCGATGCTTGTAAGCACCCGCTTGACCGGCGCCGGAGCGTTGACGGTGACGGTCGTGGTTCCGTTGATCTCGCCTGATGCTGCAGTGATGGTCGTCGTGCCCGCGGCGTGCGCGGTGAAGATGCCACTGGACTCTCCGATGGTCCCGACGGTCATGTTACTGCTCGACCAGGAGATCTTGACGTCGGAGATCTCGTTGCCGTCCTGGTCGAGGGTGGTTGCTGTGAACTCCTTTGTCTCGCCAACCTTGAGCGTGCCTCCGGGCGGCGTGATCTCGATCCTCTTCAGGGTCGGTTTGACCGATGCTGAAGGATTGTAGGCGAAGATGTGGAGGTTTGAACTCTCACCTCGGCCGTTCTGCCAGACAATGGTATTGCCGCTGACGGCGGGGTAGAGATGCACAATATAATCCTTATCGGGCAGCCGTACTGCTTTCTCTTCCCCGGTCCCGGATTTGAGGTCATACAGGAAGATACCTCGCTCCCCCCCTCCATACGGCCCCTTCCGCATGTCCTCCCAGGCGATGATGCTCCCGCTGATCGACGGCGAGGCCTGATAGGAAGTGTCGAAGGTGATCCTCTGCTCCCCTCCGGAGGGACTCGCGAGATCGGTCATGTAAATGTCGGCATCACCGCTTCGGTAATCTTCCCAGGTAATAAGGCTCCCGTAGAGCGAGGGCCAAGTCTGGGCCGCCGTGCTCGTGGATACCGGGCCTACTACCGTTCCGGCCGCGATGTCATAGTAATGGACCCTCCAGTCATCCTCTTCTACCCAGGCGACATACTTCTCCGAGAGTGCGGGTTTGAACTCGGTAGTCCCCCAGGGAATCGTTGTCGTTGCGTCACAGTCGATGACTTTCTTCACGCTCCCGGCAGCGATGTCATAGAGGACGACGTTTGTCTTGCCGTTGCTGTCATCATACCAGGCAGCGTACTTCCCGCGGACGATGGGCATCCACTGGTTGCCCGTGCCGGTGAGGAGTTCTTCCACTCCTGTAGAGCGTTTGTAGAAATAGATGTCCCAGTTCCCGTTCCGGTTATCCTGCCAGACGATGTAGTCGCCCGAGATGGACGGTTTCTCCTGCGAGGCGGGATTGTCTGTTATCTGCTCGCCGGTGTAGGAAGCATGCTGCGTACCCCGGCCGGAGTCTGCCCTGAATTTGTCTACTGTCCCAAAGTAGATGTCCTTGTTGCCGTTCCGGTTGTCTTCCCAGACTATCATGTTGCCGTCGATATCTGGGCGTTCCTGCGCACCGTTGAGTGGGCTATAGAGATCCTCCCCCGGCGCAGCCTCTACCGCTATAACTGGCGGTATCAGCAACCCGATGATGACGACTGCGCACAAGAGTGCCAGATGTCTCTTTTTTGTCACTTTTTTCCCCCCTTGCGTGAACTCCGCTCTCTTCCTGCAGAGCCGCTGTACATACCATTCGGTAGGCACAAACAGGCTGGCTAAAGCGGGTGCTCATTGGAGCACCCCGCAGGCAGAGTGCAGATTCCGATTTAAAGACCGGTCATAGTCTAGCCGGTGAAGGGGGAATAGCAGTATAAATATATATCCTTTACGGTGATTTATTCTATAATTTTTATAATAATAACGGGGATATCACATCCTCCCTCATGGACGACAGGTGATCGAGACAGTCGCTCTCCACCACCGGAGTATTGCGAAGGAACAGGCAACCTTCTCAGAGGTTTTTTGTTAAGATCCTCCGCGGTTTGGGTAATTTAAGGCTCCAGGTCGTCAACTCTATCACGCCCTGGATATTGCTACCTCCTGCGGGAGACCCTCTCCGGCAAAACCACATTGTGGATTTATCCGGTACCGGTTGTCCCCTGGGGCAGCATCAAAAAAAGGTAGAACGTTGGGCCGCGAGAGCCCCTACTTCACCGACTCTTTGACCTTGTCGACGACGTCCTGAAAGAAGCCTTTGCCCTTCTTTGCGCCCTTCGCGGAGGGTTTGCTCCCCTCGATCTCGAGCAGGCGCTCATAGAGTTCACGCTCCTCTTCGGTCAGGCGTTCAGGCACGACGATGCGCACCCGCACCAGCATATCGCCGGGTTTCGTCTGCCACCGCACGCCCTCGCCCGGTATCTTCAGCCCGGTGTTGTACTGCACACCGGCCGGGATATCGAGGACGACCGTCCGCCCGTCGATCGTCTGGACCTCGACCTGGGAGCCCAGGGTCGCCTGCGCCGGGGTGATCTCGATGACCGTCTCCAGGTCGTTGCCCCGGCGGGTGAACGTCCTGTGCGGTGCGACGCTGATCTCAATGTAGAGATCCCCGCTCGGCGCCCCATAGTCCCCGGCGTCGCCGTAGCCCTCCATCCGGAGACGCATGCCCGTATCCACCCCAGGCGGGATCCGGACCTTCACGGTCTGCCGGGCGCGCCGATGCCCGCTGCCGCCGCAGGCCTTGCACCGGGACTCGGGTATCTTCCCCCGCCCGCCGCAGGTGGTGCAGGTGCTCATCCGGACAAAATTCCCAAAGATGGACTGGCTCATCTGCCGCATCTGGCCGCTGCCGCCGCAGGTCGGGCAGGTCGTGAACTTCTTCGTCTCGCTCCCCGACCCATCACACGCAGGGCAGGGCTCGATATGATCGAGAGCGACCTCCTTCTCGGTCCCGAAGGCTGCCTCCTCAAGCGTGACCCGTATCTTCATCAGGAGGTCGGCCCCGGGGCGCGGGCCGGAACGCTGCCTGCCCCCGCCGCCGAAGAAGGTATCGAATATATCCCCGAACCCTGAGAAGTCGGCGCTGAACCCGCCGGAGAACCCCCCTCCCCCGGCGTACGAGCCTTTGGATGCGTTACTGTAGGCGGTATGCCCCATCTGGTCGTACTGGGCGCGCTTCTGGGGATCGGAGAGGACGCTATAGGCTTCGTTGATGTTCTTGAACCTCTCCTCGGCCTCCGGCTCCTTGCAGACATCAGGGTGGTATTTCCGTGCCAGGTTCCGGTACGCTTTCTTGATCTCCGCGTCATTGGCGTCCCGCGAGACGCCGAGGGTATCATAGTAGCTGTCCGGACCCATCGACCTCACTCTTCTTTGACTTCGTAATCGGCATCAACGACGGTATCATCCTTCTTTGCGGCACCCTCCCCCTCTTGCTGCTGGGCGGCCGCCTGGGCCTGCTGGTACATCTTTGTCGTGACCGCATATACCGCTTCGGTCAGGGCATCCATCTTCTGTTTGATGGCCTCAAGGTCGTCGCCCTCGAGCGCCTTCTTGAGGTCGGCGATCGCATCCTCGATCTTCTGCCGCTCCGTAGCATCGATCGTATCCTTCGCCTCTTTCAGGGCGCGCTCAGCGGTGAAGATGGCGGTATCGGCGGTGTTGCGCAGGTCAATCTCCTCGCGCTTCTTCTTGTCCTCATCCTCAAACTTCTTTGCATCGTCCATCATCCGCTGGATCTCGGCCTCAGAGGGGCGGGAGTCCTGCGGTTTGATGGTGATCGACTGCTCGTTCCCGGTGCCGAGGTCCTTTGCCGAGACGTGGACGATACCGTTCGCGTCGATATCGAAGGTGACCTCGATCTGCGGGATGCCCCGGGGTGCTGCCGGAATCCCGGTGAGCTGGAACCGGCCCAGGGTGAAGTTATCCTTCGCAAGTGCCCGTTCACCCTGCATGACGTGGATCTCGACCGAGGTCTGGCCGTCGGCTGCGGTCGAGAAGATCTGGCTCTTCCGCGTCGGGATGGTGGTGTTGCGCTCGATGAGCTTCGTCGCGATGCCCCCGAGCGTCTCGATACCGAGCGAGAGCGGGGTCACGTCGAGGAGCAGGACGTCCTTGGTCTCGCCCGTCAGCACGCCGGCCTGGATGGCGGCGCCGAGAGCGACACACTCGTCAGGGTTGATACCCTTGTCGGGCTCCTTGTTGAGGACCTTCTTCACGGTCTCCTGCACGAGCGGCACCCGGGTCGACCCGCCGACGAGGAGGACGTGGTCGATATCATCGGCGCCCAGTTTGGCGTCGGCGAGCGCCTGTCTCACCGGCCCGAGGGTCGAGTCGACGAGGTCGGCGATGAGCTGCTCGAACTTCGCACGGGTGAGGTCGAAGTCCAGGAACTTGGGACCGCTCTCCGTCGTGGTGATGTAGGGGAGGTTGATGTTGGTCTTCTGGACGGTGGAGAGCTCGATCTTCGCGTTCTCGGCCGCGTCCCGCAGGCGCTGCATGGCGACCGGGTCCTTCTTAAGGTCAACGCCCTCTTTCTTTCGGAACTCATCAACCAGGTAATCGACGACCAGTTTGTCGAAGTCGTCGCCGCCGAGACGGTTGTTGCCGGCGGTCGATTTGACCTCAAAGACGCCGTCGCCGAGCTGAAGGATGGAGACGTCGAACGTACCGCCGCCGAGGTCATAGACGAGCACCGTGGCCTCGCCCTCCTTGTCGATACCGTAGGCAAGCGCGCTCGCGGTCGGTTCGTTGATGATCCGGAGCACCTCAAGGCCTGCAATGGTTCCTGCATCCTTCGTCGCCTGCCTCTGAGCGTCGTTAAAGTAGGCAGGCACCGTGATGACGGCCTTTGTGATCTTTTCGCCCAGGTACTCCTCTGCGTCCAGTTTCAGTTTCTGGAGGATCATCGCGGAGATCTCCTGGGGGGTGTAATTCTTGCTCTCGATGGCAACCTTCTCGCTTGTGCCCATCTTGCGCTTGATCGACTGGATGGTGCGGTTCGGGTTCGTGATCGCCTGCCGCTTTGCGACGTTGCCGACCAGCCGCTCGCCTTCCTTGGTGAACGCTACGACAGACGGGGTCGTCCTGCCGCCTTCGGCGTTGGCGATGACCGTCGCCCGCCCGCCTTCCATGATTGCCATGCACGAGTTGGTTGTTCCAAGATCAATACCAAGGACTTTCTCTGAAACCATGTATTTATTCCTCCTTTCCTTTAGATACCACAACTTTTGCGCATCTGATGACCTTATCCTGCATACAGTATCCGCGAATGACCTCGTCGATCACGGTACCTTCCTCTGCAGCCGAAGGAACGTAGGCAACCGCCTCCTGCCGTTCCGGGTCGAAAGGAAGGTTCCGGCATTCGATGGGCCTGATGCCGTGCCGGTCGAGGATGGTTGTGAAGAGTTTCCTGATCTGCTCCATCCCTTCCCGGAGGCTTGCACCGTCGGCTTTCTCCGCCCGCTCAAAGTTGTCCATGACCTCGAGCAACTCCACCGCGAAATCCTCGATGGCAAACGTTGTGCGGGTATCGATCTCCCGGGCCATCCGCTTCCGGTAGTTGTCGAAATCTGCTGCAAGGCGCAGATAACGGCTGTTAAGGTCGTCATATGCCTTCTGCAGCTCTTCAAGCGCCGGAGATACTGCATCCGCCTCTTTTGCGAGATCCGGTTGCTTCTCGTTTGGTTCGGATGTTTCCTCCTTCATACGCCTTACCTGCTTCAAAATGATGTAATGTACTGGTTTGATTATTTATTGTAATGTAGTTCTATATATCTTTAACGAATGCTGCAGGCATTCGGCCACTATAACCAGCCGGTTTCCCGATTGGAGACTCATTCAGCAATATTCTCCCGTGATACGTGGATCGGCGGAAGGGAGGTCGCATTCCTCCAGGAGAGATACCGGCGGTACCTGCGATGCCGGCGTTCTTGTTTCCCGGGACCCGGGAGGGTGAAAGGCGACCGTTTTCGTGGATAGCGCCAAATATATATCTCTGTATCCCACTCACGTGTAATCATGAAATGGGCACTGCTGTCTGTCTGGGATAAAACAGGCATTGTTGATCTTGCAAAAGTGCTCGTCGGGCACGATTACCGGCTCCTGAGTTCCGGCGGCACCGGGGCTGCGCTACAGCAGGCGGGAGTTCCGTATACCGACGTCTCTACCTACACCGGGTTTCCCGAGATGATGCATGGCCGGGTAAAGACCCTCCACCCGAAGGTGCACGGGGGTATCCTCGGGCGCCGCGGCATCGATGATGCCGTGATGCAGGAGTATGGCATCGAGCCGATCGACCTTGTTGTGGTGAACCTCTACCCCTTCGAGGCGATGAGCGACGCCGGGCTTTCGCTCGACGAGATCATCGAGTACATCGATATCGGCGGCCCGGCGATGGTCCGGGCGGCGGCAAAGAACCACAAGTACGTGGCGGTCGTGGTGGACCCTGCCGACTATCATATGGTTGCAGACGCGGTCCGGAGCGGCGGGTTCTCGCCCGAAGAGCGGTTGAATCTCGCCGCGAAGGCGTTTGCCCGGACGGCGGCCTATGACGGCGCGATCACGAACTACCTCACCGGCATCAACCGGCCGTTCCCCGAGGTCCTCAACGTCCAGTTCAGGAACGGGCGGGCGCTGCGCTATGGTGAGAACCCGCACCAGGCGGCGGCGGTCTACGGGGATGCCGGCATCGCCGCCCAGGAGACGCTCCAGGGCAAGCAGATGTCGTACAACAACTACCTTGACGTCGACGCTGCCGTCGGCCTGCTCCGGGAGTTTGAGGAGTGCGCTGTGGTCATTGTCAAGCACAACAACCCCTGCGGCGTTGCGACGGGCGACGGACTCCTCGAGACCTACATCGCCGCCCGGGAGGTCGACCCGGTCTCGGCCTACGGCTCGATCGTCGCCATGAACCGCGAGGTGACCGAAGATGTCGCCCGGGAGCTCACCGGGACGTTTGTCGAGGTCGTGATCGCTCCTTCCTACACACCGGAGGCGCTCGAGATCATGAAGGTCAAGAAGAACATGCGGGTGCTCCGGCTGCCTGAACCGGTGGTGCAGGACGAGATCCGGAGCATCGACGGCGGCGTGCTGGTCCAGCGGGCGGAGCCCTACCGCGAGGACTGGAAGGTCGTGAGCGAGCGGGAGCCCGACGCCCACGAGATGCGGGCGATGCAACTTGCTTTGAAGGTTTGCCGGCACACGAAGAGCAATGCCATCATATTTGCAGACGAAAATGCGGTCCTCGGGATCGGTGCCGGGCAGATGAACCGGGTCGAGTCGGCAGAGATCGCGGTCAAGAAGGCTCGAAAGCCTCTTGCCGGCTCGGCGGTTGCGTCGGATGCCTTCCTGCCGTTCCCCGACACCCTGGAGGTCGCGGCGGCAGCAGGTGCGACGGCGCTCGTCCAGCCGGGCGGCTCGATCCGCGATGCGGAGGTCATCGACGCGGCGAACCGGCTCAACATCGCGATGGTCTTTACGGGCGTGCGGCACTTCCGGCACTGAAGGCCGCTTCAAACATTTTTTGCCGGGATCCCGGCTTCTTTGAAGGACTCCTATAGAGGTTGCCACCTCCATCGGCAACCGGATAATCCAGGGAGTTGTGCAAAGCATCTCTGCAGAGTCATCCATACATCGTTCACGCGGAAGTTCGCGAAGCCGGTGCGGGTGTTAGCAGTCCCCTTCGCGCCCTTCGCGGCTTCGCGCGAGACCCCATCGCTATCCGGGGATTTTGCGAAGCATCTCTACGGGATCGGGTGTTCCCAAACGATTATATGTGCCATCTTCTCTCCATGGCTGAAGGTGGTATCTCATGGACTACGGCAGTCTCATCTCGGGGTCGTTTGAATATACTAAAGATGCCCTCTGGGGAAAATGGGGGCGGTGGATCCTCCTGGTCGTTCTCTCACTTATCCAGGTCTTTACCCTCTTCCTGATTCCGCTCTACAACGGCTACATCGTCAGGGTGCTTGCCGGCCGGAGGCCCGCGCCCGACGTGGACCAGTGGGGCAGGCTTTTTATCGACGGGTGGAAGTGGAACATCATCAGCCTGATCTACATGATCCCGGTTCTCCTGATCCTGGCCTACTTTGGGGGGCTTGCGGTCCTCTCTGCCATCGGGGTGCAGGGGGCGACCGACCCTGCAGCCTGGGCTCCTGCGGTCGCCGCCGCCCTCTCCGGCATCCTGCTTGCGGTGCTCGTCGCGATCCTCATATCGTTCATTGCCCTCTTCGCGGTCGTGCGGTTCGCCCACACGGGGAGGTTCGGCGAGGCGTTCAACTTCAGCGCGATCTTTGCTCATATCGGGAGGATCGGGTGGCTGAACGTCTTTGTCGCCCTCGTGGTACTGACCGTCGTGGTCGCGGTCGTGGAGTTCGCCCTCATCCTGGTACCAATCATCGGCGTAATCATCCTCCTTCTCCTCATGCCGGCGTTCATCATCTTTACCTACCGCTACATCACTCTCATTTATGAGAGCGCACCGGCGCCGGCATAACCCCCTCCCCCCTTTTCCCCTGCTCCCGAATCCCCAACGTTTAAATACGGGTGCTCCCAATTATTTGCGGTGAAACCCACTATGAGTGATTGCTTTATTTGGTGAATCGATCCGCTTTTTTGACACTACCTTACGGGACGGCGAACAGACACCCGGTGTCTGCCTGACGCCGGCCGAGAAACTTGAGATCGCAACGCACCTTGCCGACGTCGGCGTCCACGTCATCGAAGCCGGCTCTGCGGCCGCTTCCCTCGGGGAACGCCAGTCCATCCGTGCAATCGCCGATGCCGGGCTTGCTGCCGAAACGTGCACGTATGTCCGGGCGCTCGCCCAGGATATCGACCTCGCCGCCGATGCCGGTGCCGACTCTGTCCACCTCGTCGTCCCGGTGAGCGACCTTCATATCGCAAAGAAACTCCGCAAAACCCGTGTGCAGGTCTGCGATATGGCCTGGAGTGCCGTTGAGTACGCGAAGAGCCGCGGTCTTGTCGTCGAACTCTCAGGCGAAGACGCATCCCGCGCCGACCAGACGTTCCTCGCGGCGATCTTCCGGGAAGGGGTCGAGCGAGGCGCCGACCGGCTCTGCTTCTGCGACACCGTCGGGCTCCTCACGCCCGAGCGGGCCGCCGAAGTCATCCCGCCGCTCCTCTTCGCCCCGCTCTCCATCCACTGCCACGACGACCTCGGGTTTGCGCTCGCAAACTCGGTCGCCGCCCTCCGTGCCGGGGCATCCTGTGCCCACGTCACCGTCAACGGCCTCGGGGAACGGGCGGGGAACACGGCCCTGGAAGAACTGGCGATGGCGCTTGAGGTGCTCTACGGAGTTGATACCGGGATTGCGACCGAAGAGCTCTACCCCCTCTCGACCCATGTCGCCCGGCTCACCGGTGTACCGCTTGCCACCAACAAACCCATCGTCGGCGAGATGGCCTTCACCCACGAGAGCGGCATCCACGCCCACGGGGTGATGCGGGACGCGAGCACCTACGAATCGATCCGCCCGGAACAGGTCGGACGGAGACGGCGCATCGTCATCGGCAAACACTCCGGGTCGGCGGCGGTCGAGGCCGCCCTCCACGA
>NZ_DAQR01000088.1:0-3180 GCF_002502935.1 Methanoculleus sp. UBA413 | reverse complement strand
GTCGGACGGAGACGGCGCATCGTCATCGGCAAACACTCCGGGTCGGCGGCGGTCGAGGCCGCCCTCCACGATATGGGGTATGCCCCGGATGGCGCACAGCTCGCCGATATCGTGGCACGGATCAAGCAGATCGGGGATACCGGCATGCGGGTAACCGATGCCGACATCATGGCAATCGCCGATACTGTCATGGCGATTGAGTTTAAGCCCTGCCTCGAACTCCGCCAGTTCACCATCGTCTCAGGGAGCAACGCGGTGCCGACCGCATCGGTGACGATGCTCGTCAACGGCAGCGAGATCACCGGTGCCGCAGTCGGGACCGGGCCGGTGGATGCGGCGATCCGCGCGCTCCAGCGATCGGTGGCCGACGTCGGCAGCGTGCGGCTCGACGAATACCGCGTAGATGCGATAACCGGCGGCACCGACGCCCTCGTTGACGTATCAGTGAAACTCAGCAAAGACGGGAAGACCGTAACATCGCGGGGCGCGAGGACCGACATCATCATGGCGAGTGTCGAAGCGGTTATAGCCGGGATGAACAGACTACTCAGGGAAGAGCATGAAGACCGGAGCCAGGACTCTGATTGAAGCGCTACAGCGCGAAGGGGTGGACACCATTTTCGGCTACCCCGGTGGCTCAGTGTTGCCGATCTACGACGAACTCTACGACTCGTCGATCCGGCACATACTGGTGAGGCATGAACAGGCAGCGGCACATGCAGCCGATGGCTACGCACGGGCCAGCGGCCGGGTAGGGGTATGTCTTGCCACCTCAGGTCCCGGTGCGTGTAACCTGGTAACCGGGATCGCGACGGCCTACATGGACTCTGTCCCTGTCGTAGCGCTCACCGGCCAGGTACCGACCGGCATGCTCGGGAACGACGCGTTCCAGGAATCGGACATCACCGGCATCACGATGCCGGTCACCAAGCACAACTACCTGGTGAAGGATGCCAGTGATCTCGACCGTACGGTGCAGGAGGCGTTCTACATAGCGCGAACCGGCCGCCCCGGCCCGGTGTTGGTCGACCTCCCAAAAGACGTCACCACAAGCCATGTGAAGGGCGGGGGAACTGCTCCCGGGAAGGTCTCTCTCAGGGGCTACCAGCCCACCTACGAGGGGCACGTCCGCCAGATCGATAAGGCGCTCGACCTGATTGCCCGTGCTGAACGTCCCCTGGTCTACGCCGGCGGTGGAGTGGTCCACTCAGGGGCGTCGGCAGAACTCCTGGAGTTTGCTGAGGCCACCGCCATCCCGGTGACGACAACCCTGATGGGGCTTGGCGCAGTCCCCGGCGACCACCCGCTCTGCCTCGGTATGCTCGGGATGCACGGCACCCAGACTGCGAATTACGCGGTCACCGAGTGCGACCTCCTTCTTGCCATAGGTGTCAGGTTCGACGACCGGGTGACGGGGAAGATCGAGACCTTTGCGCCGAATGCCGCGATCATCCACATCGATATCGACCCTGCCGAGATCGGGAAGAACAAGTCGGTCGACGTCCCGATCGTGGGCGACGTAAAGGCAGTGCTCCAGGCGCTCCTCCGGCGGATGCAGAAACGCGGGGATACGGCGAACTGGATGGCGAGGCTCAATGCCTGGAAGGCACAGTACCCCCTCCGCTACCGCGACGACAACCGGCTCCGCCCGCAGTACATCATCCGGGAACTCTCCGACCTCCTGAAGGGCGAGGGGATCATCGCAAGCGAGGTCGGTCAGAACCAGATGTGGGCCGCGCTCTACTACTGTTTCAGGAAACCCCGGACCTGGCTCACCTCGGGCGGCCTCGGGACGATGGGCTACGGGTTCCCGGCAGCCATCGGCGCCCACTTCGCCCGGCCGGACCTCCCGGTCGTCGACATCGCCGGCGACGGGAGTTTCCAGATGAACATCCAGGAACTTGGGACGGTGGCGCACTACCAGATCCCGGTCAAGGTCGTGATCTTAAACAACATGTACCTCGGCATGGTGCGGCAGTGGCAGGAACTCTTCTACGACCGGCGCTACGCCTACACCGAGCTCCCATCGGTGGACTTTGTGAAGATCGCCAATGCTTACGGGGTCGAGGGGATCAGGGTCGAGGAGAAGGAGGATGTCCGGGAAGCACTTTGCGCGGCGCTCGCCACTGATGGACCGTTCGTCCTGGATTTCAGGATCGAGCGCGAGGAGAATGTCTTTCCCATGGTCCCGGCCGGTGCCGCGATCAACGAGATGATCGGGGTGCATCAGGAATGAAGTCGCACACGATAAGCGTCCTCGTGGAGAACCGGGCCGGCGTCTTGAGCCGGGTCGCAGGCATGTTCTCGCGCCGGGGGTTCAACATCGAGAGCCTCGCCGTCGGAACCTGCGAGGAGCCTGATATGAGCAGGATCACGATCGTGGTGAACGGTGACGGTTCTGTTGTCGAGCAGGTGATGAAGCAGACCAACAAACTCATCGACGTCATCAAGGTCTCCGACCTGACCGAGCGGGAGAGTGTGGAGCGGGAGCTTGCCCTCATCAAGGTGGCTGCCGAACCAGGCACCTCCCGCGCTGAGATCCTCCAGATCGCCGATATCTTCCGGGCCCAGGTCGTGGATGTCGGGGCAAAGACGCTGGTGCTCCAGGTGGCCGGGGATACCGACAAGATCGACGCGCTCGAGAAACTCCTGCGCCAGTATGGTATCAAGGAACTCGTCCGCACCGGAAAGATTGCCATCCTCCGGGGCGCAAAGACTGTAAAGAGTTCCAAATAACATTCTTTTTGGTATGTGCAGTCCGCCTCTGAAACGGGGTGATATCACCGCCTCCAGCGATTGTGTTATATGTTAGCGTGCCACACGTTGACATAGCATGTTCTTCGGATTACCCCTCCACACGGGACTTATTGTGAGTGGCGCTGTCGCTCTGGTCATTGTGGTGCTCACCCTCTGGGGGCTCTCCTTCAGGGAGGCCTCCTGAATGGCCGACCCGATAACGTTTGTACTGATCGGGATCTACTTTGTCGTGCTCATCGGCATCGGAAGCTGGGCCTCGAAGAAGATCCATAACACCGAGGACTATATCCTCGCCGGGAGGTCGCTTGGGTTCTGGGTCTTCACGATCCTGATCATCTGCTCGGTCTGTAGCGGCATGACCCTGCTCGGCGTCAGCGGGTTCGGCTACTCCTCAGGCTGGCCCGGGATATGGGAACAGATCTT
>NZ_DAQR01000081.1:62202-62445 GCF_002502935.1 Methanoculleus sp. UBA413 | reverse complement strand
ACCACGGTCCACAGTATGGGTGAGGCAGGGAACTGTCCGGTTCCGGCATCCAGCATCGGGCTTTGCCAGAGCACAGGAAAACGGCGATGAGCGGCCCGTATCGTTTTCACCCGGGCGCACGGGTACTTGTTGCAGCGGCTGCTCCGCATACCCAGACCACCCGGGTTTCAAGCAGTTGACGGGGCTCAGCAAGTTTGAACCTCATCGATAGCCACCCGGGAACTCGGTGCACCACAGGTTGGG
>NZ_DAQR01000081.1:39414-62065 GCF_002502935.1 Methanoculleus sp. UBA413 | reverse complement strand
GTTCTGTTCCATCGTGCCCGGGTCCGGCTTCTGCGGGGAGGGGGCGAGCCCGGGGAATCGGTCGCGTTCCTGCGTGCAGCCTCTCGTTCTGCCCCATGAATGCTCCCGCGCGGCTTTCCGCGAGAGGCTGGTGATCCCCGCACCAGACCCCACAAAATAAGATGAAATGGTCCACTAACCGTGCCGCACAAGCCGGTGCGTCAGCGCGACAAGGGGATGGCGGGCGTAATCGAGCACCTTGATGTCGTCGAGCGTGTGGAGATTCAGTGTCCGTGCCGTCCGCTCCATCCCGAGTTCGATGTTCTCCCTGACCTCGATGATGTAGGCGTCGAGGTTCTTGATCCCGAGCCTCTTCGCCGCTATCGCCCGGTGATGTCCGTCGACCAGGATCCAGCGGCCCGGCCGCCTGACCACGATGAGGGGTTCGGCAAGCCCCTTCTTGATCTCGTACATCCGTCCTTCCAGTTCGTCCTCGTAGATCTTAGACTGGGTGGGCAGGAGGTCGTTGATCGGGACCGAGCCTCTTCGTAACGTCGGCTCGACTCCGTAGAGTTTTTTGAGGGTCTCGATGAACTTGAAGACCTTATCAGGCGAGACATGCTCGATCTGGGACCTGATGACGTCGGCGTTTGATATGATTCCTATGAGTTTATTGTCCTCGTCGACGACCGGGAGTTTCTGGATGCCGGAGCGGAATATGACGCGGGCCGCATCGTTCACGCTCATGTCGGGGTCGGCGACGATGAGGTGGCGGGACATCACCTGCTCTATGGGTGTTGCCGGATGGGCAAAGAGGAGGTCCCGTGCCGAGATGTAGCCTACCACCTCTTTTGCGTTATCCACGACCGGGAATCCGTCATGGTGTGTCTTTTTTATAGCTTCGGTGACGTCCCGGACCGTCCCGTGGGCGTTGACGGTGACGACGTCGTAGGTCATGTAGTCCTTGACCCGCTTCTTCTCCATCATGATAGTGTCACGCTGGCTCATGATGAATTGTTCGGTTGAAATTGGTGGGAGAATGGAAAAAAGGGTTACTCGATGGGGATTGTTGTCCCTACCTCGGTCGGTAATTTCTTCAGCCTGACCTCGAGGACACCGTTCTTGAACGAAGCGGTGGCGCCCTCTTCGGTTACCTCGACGGGGAGCATCACCGTGCGGCTCATCTGGCCGTAGACGCGCTCCCGCATGAAGAAGTCCACAGCCTCCTCCGCGGTCTCGCCCGCCCGCCGGCTTGTGATCTCCAGGTGCCGGGGGTCGATGAGCCTGACTGAGACGTTCTCTTTCTCGACCCCGGGGAGGTCAGCAACGACGATCACTTCGTCTTCGTGGTCACGGACATCCACGCGGAAGTCCCGGACCGCCGGGACGACCCGGCCCCTGAGCTCTTCTCCCCGTGCGCCGATTCCCCCGAGCATGGACTGGAACCTGCTCTCCATCTCGGCCATGAGGTCGTCAAAATCCTGCCATATTGTCCGATATGGCCCTCGTTCAATTCTTGCCATCTTCATTGCTCCTATTGTATGAAATGGCCCCAGAGCGTTCCAGGCACTGAGGCTAACCTAAAGGTAGTGTTTTAAATATATAATTATTAGTATTGGGGCAGCTGTCCAGTACAGAACAATACTATTTTATTTTAACGAAAGACGATTGTACTCCAGATGAAAAAGACTCAGCAGAAGGGCTCGAAGAGCGACGATAAGGCCTGGATGAAATGGGCCTACGTGGGAATCGCCCTGCTTGTTGCGGTGGCCATGGTGGGTTCCTACTTTGCCCCGATGTTCAACAAAGGGCAGGCCGCCCAGGCGGGGAGTACGGCGTTGATCGGCTACACCATCCGCGATGAAGCCGGGCGCCCCCTCATAACGACCGATCAGGGTCTCCTGGAGAATGAATACAAGAAGGGGAACGCCGTCCTCCTCTCGAGGGGCATGGAGATCCCTGTCGGCGGACAGATCTCAGGTGAGAACATTGCCGTTCTCCCGGTCGTGTACCCAAGTATCACTGGGTTCTCGGGTTTTTCCCTCCTTGGCTTTGAGATCAATTCCATATCCGGGGGACTCGTCGGGATGCGGCCCGGCGAGACGAAGACCATCAGTTTCGCGTATGGGGAGAATAAACTCGAGAAGAACCTGAGCGAAGAGGACGCAGAAGGTCTTGGTCTTAATTTCACTGAGTGGAAGGTGGGCGACCTGGTCCCGCTCGGGCTGACGACATCGCCTGATATCCCGGTGGGCAACGATACCGCTGAAACGCCGGCACTGCGGTTCGGCAAAGTCACCGCCAAGACCTCTGACTCGATGGTCATCACCTACCGCTACGGCAGCGCCGACGTCACGCTCAATGGTATAACCGGGTGACGAAACCACCCAACAGGTTTTTTATAGTCACGCCGCTTTCTGCCATATATGACGGTGAAGGTGATAAGTTTCTTCCAGGAGGGCTGCATGGGGTGCGAGGAGCAGGCCCCGGTCCTCCAGGAAGTCGAGAAGGACCTCGGGATCGAGATCGCGGTGATCGATGCCGTGAAGAACCCGCAGTACATCAAGGAGTATAAACTCCGGGTGACCCCCACAACCCTCGTCATCGAGGGTGATGAGGTCAGGGAGCGGATGGAGGGGTTCGTCCACCGCGAAGACCTCGAGGCTGCTATCCGGCGTCACCTGCCCGGATAACGCGGTGCAGCGCCCCCTCCTTTCGCGATTTTTCTGTTTGTAGTCTGGTGAGCCGCCACCTGTCCTTTCCGGTAAGTCACAATCCCGGGGCCGCTCCCGGGTGCCGCCTCGTGCGGGGAGGGGGCTCGCCCCCAGGGGCACTATCCGCCACGGTCCAGTGTATGGGGTGAGCCGGGGGAGGAGGCCGAAGGCCGAGAGGGGTGGGGGTTTCGGAGAGAGTACTAACGGTACCCACCTGCGGGGAGGGGAGTCCCGCCCCCCTCCCCGGCCTCCACCCCATAGGACGATATTCCCCACGGTCCACTGTATTGGGATGGGGACAGGCATCAGGACCGGAACAGGGTTTCAACAGAGTCTTTGTCTCTGATCTTCAAGGGAATCCGGGGGCTGGCCCCTCAGCGCTCCCCGTCTCGTCCCGGCCTGACGGGAGGATCACCATCTGCGGGGGCGTCCCTCAAGGTAGCCGTAGATCCTCTTTATCCGGCGGGCCACCGTCTTCCAGCCTTCTTTGCGTATGACCGGGCCGTCGCGGAGTTTTATATGCGATATCCTGATCCGCCGCCCGCCGAAGGTATAGGTCTCCCCGACGACGAACTCGTCCTCCCCCTCAGCGGTCTGGTAGAGCGGGATGGTCGTGCGCCCGGAGTGGACGGACGCCCTCACCACGACCTGCTCGATCCCCCGGGTCCAGAGGGTCGTCACCTCTGTGGCCTCCGCCCGGCGGACTCTCTTCTCCCCGGCCTCGATGCCGGTGACCTCGACCCCGATCGCCTCGTCCCCGCACTCTGCAACGATATGGTCCCCGAGGGTCACGACCTCACCTTCGAGCATCTCCACGCTGCAGACCTCTGATTCCGTCTCCCGGCTCACGATCGCCTTGACGGTGAGGATACGGGGTTCGGGGGGTTTTGGCACCCGGTGGATCCGGCCGCACTCGCTGCACTGGACAACCAGTTCGGCGGCCTCCCGGAGAACCTGGTGTTCGCACTCCTCCTTACATGCGGGGCAGACGATAGTAATCATTCAATAGCAATGGAATCCCTCTCCTAATTAAGCATGAAGGCGAGGGATATCGTGCGGGCACGGGGGCACCCGCTGGTCCAGGGCACCCACCCGACGACGTTTGAGGTAACAAGAGACGAGACACTGACGCTATCAGGCGACTGCATCATCGGCATCGCCGCAGACAAAGGTGCTGCCGACCTCGACCCCGGCCTGAGGGCGCTGCTCCGCGATGACCGGGCGGTGCTCACGACCAGGCTTGTTGCCGGCGGCCAGACCGTTGTGGTCAGGTCACAAGGAAGCGCGGCGTTCACCCTGGACCACCCCGCCGACCTTGTCTGGCGACGAAGCGACTTCGTCTCGGATCGGACTGTCGGCATCCGCTCCGACCATGTCGCGGCCGCACTTCCCCGGGAGTTCATCGAGGCGCTCCGGCGCGGGGAGGAGCTGGTGGTCGAGCTCGAGGCCGAGATCCCGGAGGGGACCTGACCCGCGTTTGGCAGGTCGATCTACCCCCACGTGCGGGGGAACCGCTCACCGGGTGATCCGCATCCCGTCCCGGATCTCTCCAAGCACCAGCAACCCAACTGCAAGGAGGAGCGCGACCGCGAAGAGCCCGAAGACCAGAATCAGCCCTGCCGGGATCGCTCCGAGGAGATGCAGGACTGTAACGACGCCTAAGACGAAGACGGTTATTATCGCCCCTGCTTTCTCATCTACCATGATGGAGAATGCACCGTCCGACGTCATATATGCTCCGGGACGGGTGCGGCGGTTCGAGACCGGCATCAGGCCGGGGTTCTACCGGTTCACTGGTCGCGGCCGAGCTCCGTGAGTTTCATCTCGGCTTCGCCGAGGAGGTCTTCGCACTGCTTCACAAGGAGAGCGCCGCGCTCGTACATGGCGATACTCTCTTCAAGGCTTCCATCCCCGTCTTCCAATCTCCGGACAATCCCACGCAGCTCTTCCAGCATCTCTTCAAACGTCTTTGTCATGAGTTATATCCTCCACGACGGCCCTGCACCGGCCGTCCTTCATCCGCAGCACCACATGCTCCCCCGGGCTGAGGTCGCCGGCACTCTTCACGATCCTCCCGCCCGACTCGGCGATGCAGTAGCCCCTCTTCAGGATGGCGAGCGGGTTCTTCCCGGCGAGGCTCGCCCTGACCTCGGCGAGCGCGGAGCGCTCCCGCTGCACCCGGGAAAGCGCCGCCCGTCTGAGCAGTTCCTCGTGCTCGGCGAGGCGCTGCATCCGCTCGTGGATCCGGCGTGTGAGCCGCCGGGGATGCATGCGCGCCCGCAGGTCCTCAACCTCACGCCCCGCGGCATCGATGCGGTGGGAGAGGAGCGCCCCCATCCTCTCTTCGTATCCGGCGAGGTCCCGGAGCACCTCCCGGCGGTCGGGCACAGCCCGTTCCGCAGCCGCTGACGGCGTCGGCGCCCTGAGGTCAGCGGCAAAATCGCAGAGCGCGGTATCCACCTCGTGCCCGACGGCGCTGATTACCGGGGTCCTGCAGCGGGCGACGGCCCGCACGACATCCGGGTGGTTGAAGGGAAAGAGGTCTTCGAAACTCCCGCCACCGCGGCCGACGATGATCACGTCCACGAGTCCGTCGACCCGCTGGATCGCCTCCGTGATCTCGGTATGCGCCCCCTCGCCCTGGACAGCAGTCGGTGAGAGGACCACTTCCGCGGCCGGATACCGCCGGGAGATGACCGAGAGAATATCCTTCAGCGCTGCGCCGGTCGGGGAGGTGACCACACCGACCTGGTGCGGGAATGCGGGCAGGGGCCGTCTTCGTTCAGGGGAGAAGAGCCCTTCGGCATCGAGTTCCCGTTTCCAGCGCTCCACCATCAGGTGGCGCTCGCCGCGGCCTGCCGGGAGCATCTCCCTGACAATCAACTGATACCTGCCGTGGGGCTCATAGACCTCCACCGTTCCCCAGGCGAGGACGTCCATACCGTTCTTCGGCGTAAATTCGAGCCCCGAGGCGTAGGTGCGCCACATGACGCAGTTGATCAGCGCCGAACTTCTCCCGTTCTGCTCCGAAAGCGAGAAGTAGCGGTGGCCGGAGGCATGGTCCTTATAGTTGGTCACCTCCCCCCGCACCCAGATCTGGTGCAGGCGCATGTCGTCGAGGAGGTCGCAGATAAGCCCGGAGACCTCTGAAACCCCGAGAATCGGAGTCCCGAAGAGGTCCGGACTGCCGGAAGGACCGCGCATAACAATCACAATCTATTAGACCGATGGTTTATATCAACTACTCTTATGGGTCGAATCGCCGTCTCGACAATGTTCTTCCACGAGTACCCGTGTGACTACATCTTTGACTACGTCGCCGAGGCCGGGCTTGACAGTCTCGAGTTCTGGGTCGAGACGCCGCACTTCTGGCTTCGCGGCCTCCCTGAGGACGACCTTGTACGGTGTATCGCCGACCACCCGGAACTCTCACCGATCACCGTTCACGCACCGTCGCTCGACTTAAACCCCTGCTCCATCAACCCGAAGGTCGCCGGGATATCGGTCGACTACGCCATCGAGGCGGTCAGGATGGCGGACCGGGTCGGTGCCGACGTGATCACCGTCCATCCCGGGAGAAGGACGGCAAAACGCCACCCGAGCGCCTACGACTTCCGGCGGTTCGAAGAGTACATCGACCGGCTCCGGGAGGCCGCAGGACAGACGCGGGTGCGGGTGGCGATCGAGAACCTGGAACCGCGGGTCAACGCCCTCCTCTCCATGGCGGACGACGCGGCCGAGGTGCTCGAACGGGAGCCCTGGCTCTGGTTCACGCTGGATATGGGGCACGCCATGATGACATCCTGCGACGAAGTGATCCGGTTCATCGACCTCTGCATAGACCGGATGGCAAACATCCACGTCAGCGCAATCGGCGGGAACGGGCGGCCCCACCACCCCATCCACGACGACCCCTCCGCTATCCGGGTACTTACGGAACTTGCCGACCGGGGCTACGACGGTTACCTCACCCTGGAACTCGAGGATATGGTCTTTCCAGGCTCCCTCTCCTCAGAAGAGAAGATTGTGCTCTTGATGCGGGAATTGGATACGTTAGATGCGATATTCTCCTGAAGCGCTGGTTTTATAATCTCTGCCCACAACATAATTCATATATCCTCAACAATTAATCAGATATTAGATGCAGCCGTTCACTGCGGCGTGGAGTAAATGGTAATCATAGACCTAGTAACCATAGAGATCATATTATTTTTCATCTGTTTGCTCCTATCGGGCTTCTTCTCAAGTTCTGAAGTCGCTCTCATATCAATAACCCGGGCGAAGGTCCATGCACTCCTCAACCAGGGGCGAAAAGGAGCAAAGGCGCTCGACATCCTGAAACGGTCGACCGATACCGTCCTGATCACCATCCTCATCGGGAACAACATCGTCAACATCGCCGCGGCATCACTCGCGACCGCTATCGCCATCGGCATCTACGGCGACGTCGGTATCGGGATAGCGACCGGTGTTACGGTCATCCTGATGCTGATCTTCGGCGAGATCGGGCCGAAGATGTATGCATCCCGGCACACCGAGGAACTGGCGCTCCGCGTCGCCCTGCCCATCCTCTACCTCTCAAAGGTGATCTACCCGGTGCTCTGGGTCTCAGACCGTATCAAGCAGCAGTTCGCCTTCAGGCCGGGGGTGACCGAACCGGTCGTCACAGAAGAGGAGATCAAGGAGTGGATCGACGTCGGCGAGGAGGAGGGGACCATCGAGGAACAGGAGCGGGAGATGCTCTACTCGGTGCTGCGCTTCGGCGACACGACAGTTCGCGAGGTGATGACGCCCCGTGTCGACGTCGTTATGATCGAAGATACAAGCACCCTTGAAAACGCCCTCTCCATCTTCAACGAGACCGGTTTTTCCCGGATCCCGGTCTACCATGAGCAGATTGATAACGTCGTCGGGCTCTTAAACATCAAGGACATCTTTGCGGCTGCCTTTCGCCAGCAGACGGACGTGACGATCAAAGACCTGATGTACGAGCCCTGTTTTGTCCCGGAGAGCAAGAAGATCGACGAACTCTTAAAAGAACTCCAGGTGATGAAACAGCATATGGCGGTCGTCCTTGACGAGTACGGATCGTTTGCCGGTATCGTGACGGTCGAGGATATGCTCGAAGAACTGGTGGGCGAGATCATGGACGAGTTCGATGAGGAGGAGCCCGAGGTGCAGAAGATCGGGGAGGGTGTCTATCTGGTCGACGCACAGGCGTGGGTGGGACACCTCAACGAGGATCTGAACCTCAGCCTCCCGGAGACGGACTCGTATGAGACCATTGGCGGCCTGGTCATCGACCGGCTGGGACATATCCCCCGCCGTGGTGAGGTGGCCAGGATCGATGAGAGCAACATCAAACTGGTGGTGACGCAGATGCAGGGCCGGCGGATTGTCAAGGTGAAACTGGTCATCACCCCCCCGGTCGTGCCGGAGGAGTCCGGATGAGGAAAAGACCCATGGATCCAGAGATACCTGTTTGCAGAAAAAGGATTGCAGTGCTCGCCTCGGGGAGAGGATCAAACTTTCAGGCAGTGATCGACGCCATCGCGGCCGGGGATATCCCGGCGGTCTGTGTCGGCCTCGTCACCGACAACCCCGGTGCATACGCAATAGAGCGGGCCAGGGCCGCCGGCATCCCGGTGACGGTCGTCGAGTATGCGCGGTTCCCCTCAAAGGCCGCCTACGAAGAGGCACTGCTTGCGGCGATGCGGAACTGTCGTGCCGACCTCTTTGTCCTCGCCGGTTACATGCGGATCCTCGGATCCGCCATCGTGCACGAGTTCTCGGGCCGGATGATGAACATCCACCCCGCCCTGCTCCCGGCGTTCGCCGGCCTGCACGCGCAGAGGCAGGCGATCGAGTACGGGGTGAAGGTCGCGGGCTGCACCGTCCACCTCGTGGATGAAGGGATGGATACCGGACCTATCGTCGTCCAGCGGTGCGTGCCGGTCCTCCCGGGCGACGACGAATCAATGCTCGCCGACCGGATCCTCATCGAGGAACACGAAGCCCTCCCGCTCGCCGTGAAACTCTTCTGCGAAGAACGCCTTGAGGTCACCGGGCGGCGGGTGCGGATCCGCTGACCCCGGACATCAAAATCTTATACTCTTCCGCCTCCAATCTCAAGACCTACTATCTCGATGGAACGGATCGCACCATGGCAGATACAACACGAAAATCAGGCTCCCGGAGGCTTGCACGGGAGAGGATCGAGATCCTCTTCGCGCGTGCTGCGGAGTTCTACCCTGAAAACCCTGTATGGAGCAACCGCTGTGTGGAATTGGCACGAAAGATCGGCATGCGTCACCGGATACGGATAGACCGGCACCTGAGGCGCCAGTTCTGCCGCCGGTGCAACACCTACCTGGTCCCGGGGTCGAACGCGCGGGTCAGGATCCACCGGGGGTGTGTGATCGTCACCTGCCTTGCCTGCGGGCACCGGTCACGGTACCCGGTCGGGAGGCCGCAACCGTGAGGAGAGAATCGTTCCAGGACCTCAAGCCCACCATCTGGATCGGGAAGCGGGGTGCAACGGGCGTCATGATCGATGAGATCCGGCGCCAGCTCAAGAGCCGTAAGATCGTCAAGGTCAGGTGGCTCCGGAATACGGAGGTCGATCCTGAGAGTATAGCGGCATCGGCCGGTGCTGACCTCCTGGAGGTCCGGGGGCGGACACTCGTCCTCGCGGAGCGGCGGAGCCGATCGCCCGGCCGGGATTCTCGAAATATATAAAACATCACTGGACGAATATGTAAAGACTGTTAGCGATAGTGAGGTTCATCTATGACGACTGTATATGACATCCCCGCCGATATCCTTATCCGGCAGGTGGCAGAAGAACTCAAGAAAAACCCGCAGATTCAGCCCCCGGACTGGGCCGCTTTTGCGAAGACGGGGGTACACAAAGAGATGCCTCCCGAGAATGACGACTGGTGGTACGTGCGTGCGGCGTCGGTCTTCCGGCGTGTCTATATCGACGGTCCGGTCGGAACCCAGAAGATGCGCTCAATCTACGGCGGCAAGCGTAACCGGGGTTCGGCCCCGGGGCAGTTCCGGCGGGGAAGCGGTTCGATCATCAGGAAGGTTCTTCAACAGCTCGAGGCGGCCGGATACGTCTCCCACACCAGTGAGGGACGCACGGTCACTGCGGCCGGCAGGTCGTTCCTCGACAACGTCGCGCACGGCCTGAAGGCCGAGGCCGCCGGGACTGCACCGGGACTTGCGAAATACTAATCTAATGGAGGTATGACTGATGGTAGATGACGAACTCGCGGAAATCCGCCGCCGGAGGATGGAACAGCTGCAGCGGCAGGCGATGGACCAGCAGACTGTGGAAGAAGAGGCTTTGCGCCAGCAGCAGATCGAATCACAGATCCGCCTCGCGCTCATGGAGATCCTCGAGCCTGAAGCGAGGGAGAGGCTCAATACCATCAAGTTGACCCGGCCGGAGTTTGCGAAAGCGGTTGAGCAGCAGCTTGTGATGCTGGCCCAGGGCGGGAGGATCCGGCAACGGATCACCGACGACCAGCTCAAGAGCCTGCTTGTGCAGTTGACGCCGTCAAAGAAAGAGTTCAGGATTACACGGAAATAATGGAAGCAGGTGTGCTCTTCTCGGGAGGGAAAGACAGCGCGCTGGCGGCGATCCTGCTTGCGCGTGATTACGGCGTGGAGTTGAATACCTGTGTCTTCGACCCCAACCGGAAGGTTCCGGCGGTGCAGGCCGCGGCGGCCGCCCTGAACCTCCCCCTCCGCATAAGGGTGCTCGGGAATGACCTCCTTGAGGAGGCCGTCGACCTGCTTCTGTCGTGTGGTTATCCAAACGACGCGATCAGCATGATCCACCGGGCGGCTGTCGAGACCCTCGCGGCTGAGTACGCGGTTGTCGGTGACGGCACCCGCCGGGACGACCGTGTCCCCAGGCTCGAGCGGTCCGAGGTGCAGCACCTGGAGACAACCACCGGTTGCTCGTATGTCAGGCCGCTGCTTGGCTACGGAAAACCGGAGGTGGAGCGCCTTGCAGGAAGGCTGCTTGTGGTGCAGTACGGGGAGACAGGCAGTATCGGGAACGGCGACTACGAGCAGGAGATCCGGGGGGCTATCTGTGCCCGCGGTATCGATCCGGCATCGTTCTTCCCTCCCAACCACCTGCAGTCGCTGGTGGTCGGCAGGAAGGAGACCTGAAATATTGCGAGAGTGAGTTATGAGCAAGGTAGTGAAGGGCCGGAAGATCCGGCTGGCAAAGGCATGCGAGCAGAACCGCCGCGTGCCGGCATGGGTGATGATCAGGACCAAACGTGCGGTTGCGTCGCATCCGAAACGGCGCAACTGGAGACGGAGTACCTTAAAGGTGTAGGGTTATGGCAGAGGCATTAAAGGAGCATATCTATATCATACCTCTCCGTGAGGTGAAGCGTGCGCCCCGGTGGAAGCGGGGTAACACTGCTATCAAGGATATCAGGGCGTTTCTCGAACGGCACATGAAGAGCGAGGACGTCAAACTGGACCGAAGCATCAATGAGAAGGTCTGGGAGAACGGCAGTGGAAAGCCCCCGCGAAAGATTCGCGTCCGCGCGATGAAGTTCGAGGACGGGCAGGTCCAGGCCGAGCTCGCTGAGGAGTGAAATGACAGGGACGATCGATCTTTCCGGTGATCCAAACATCGGTGTGTACGCCCGCGTCTTTGAGGACGTGGCGATCGTGTACCCCGGGGCTCCCCGGGAATTCACCGACGCTCTCGCGGAGGAGCTCGATGTCGAGATCGTGGTCACCTCCATCCAGGGAAGCGCCATCATCGGTTCGCTTGTTGCGGGAAACAGTCAGGGCCTGGTCGTCAGCGGTCTTGCCGCCGCCGACGAGGTGGCTGCCCTCGAGGAGTACCGGGATGTTCTCCTGTTTGAGGGGTCCATGAACGCGGCAGGCAACGTCATCCTCGCCAACGACTATGTCGCCGCTGTCCATCCCGATATGGAGATCGACGTCGCTGAAGAGATCGGGTCGTTCCTCTCGGTGCCGGTGGTCAGGCTCTCGCTTGGAGGCATCAAGACCGTCGGCATGGCCGGATACGCAACGAACAGGGGGATCCTTGTCCATCCGCGGGCCAACGAGACGGAGGTCGCCACCCTTGAACGGGTCGTCGACCTTCCTATCGGCCTTGGTTCGGTGAACATGGGCAGCGGCCTCGTCGGCACCGGAGTCCTTGCGAACAGCAAGGGATACATTGCAGGGTCCTTCACGAGCGGGTTTGAGCTGGGACGAATAGAAGAAGTCTTTGGGTTTTTGGAGTGAGTGAGTCATGGAGAACCAGACGTTTGAAGTTGTGGGCGCGTGTATGATCAAGAACGAGTGGAAACCCTACCGGAAGGTAGTCGCGGCCCCGAACGAGAACCAGGCAAAAGAGCGGGTTTTCGCGGATATCGGGAGCAAACACCGCCTGAAGAGAAGTTATATCACCATCGAGTCGGTTAACGTAGTAGCTGGTGAATAACGTGGAGCAGGTAGATCCTCGCGAGATACAGACCCTCCAGATGTACTTGAACGAGTACGGGCAGCAGATAGAGATCCTGACGCAACAACTCGGGATGATCGAGCAGCAGCGCCTTGAATCCGCTGCCGCAATCGAGTCCATCAGGGCTATCCAGGAGAATGAGGACGGGATCGTCCTTCTTCCCATCGGGGGCGGCGCTCTCCTCAGGGTGAAGGTGCTCGATCGCGGACATGTTCTGGTGAACCTCGGGGCCGACGTCTCTGTCGAACGGGCCAGCGCCGATGCGGTGGAGTATCTCGAGGATCGGATAACAGAACTTGAAGCGCTGGGCAAGAAGGTCGCAGGCTCCATCGAGCAGTTGCAGGGACAGGCAACGCAGATCTCGCGGCGCCTCGAAGCTGCCTACCAGGTGGCCCGACAGGCCCAGGCAGGCCAGAGCGGATCCTGATGTTTGATTCCTTAAAGAAAAAACTTCAGAATATAAGGACTAAATTCACCTCGAATATCGAGGAGGCTGCCGGAGCCGAACCGGCTCCACCGGCAGCGGAGCAACTGCCGGAGCCGGAACCCTCTTTAGTCCCGCCCCCTCCAGAGGAGGAAACGGCCCGGGAGGGGCGGGATGAGCCTACGTTCCTCAACAAGCTGAGAGTTCTTGTCCGGGACCGTGAGGTCCTCCTTGAGGAGAAGGATATCGAGGAGCCTCTTTTTGAACTCGAGATGGTCCTCCTCGAAAACGACGTCGCACTCCCGGTCACTGACGAGATCATCGCCCGGATGCGCAAAGACCTTGTGGGCCGGCACAAGAAGATCGGCACTTCGGTCGACGAACTGGTCGCATCCACCCTCCGGTCGGCGCTCTGCGGGGTGCTGGGCGACGGCCTCGACCTCCTCGACTATGTCAGGGAGAACGAGCGGCCCGTGAGGATCCTCTTCACCGGCGTGAACGGGACCGGGAAGACGACGACTGTTGCAAAGGTCGGTCATTACCTCCAGAAGAACGGTTTCTCGGTCGTGATCGGCGCAGGAGATACCTTCCGTGCGGGGGCGATCGAGCAGATCAGAACCCATGCCGACCGTCTCGGGATCAAGGTGATCCAGCACCAGGCGGGCGCCGATCCCTCCGCGGTCCTTTTTGATACGGTCCAGTACGCAAGAGCGCACAACATCGATGTTGTCCTCGCCGATACCGCCGGGCGGTTCCATAACCGGGCAAACCTCATGAACCAGCTTGAGAAGATCCGGCGGGTCATGAAGCCGGACCTCGTCGTCTACGTCGATGAGGCGGTGGCAGGGAACGATGCGGTCATCAGGGCCGACGAGTTCAACCGCGCGGTCGGCACCGACGCGGTCGTCCTGACGAAGGCTGATATGGATCCCAAAGGCGGCGCTGCCATATCGATTGCGCATACCGTCGGAAAACCGATTCTCTTCCTCGGGACCGGGCAGGGGTACGACGATATCCTGCCGTTCTCGCCCCGCGTTGTGGTGGATGAACTGCTGGGGGATGAGGCCTGATGCTCGATAACCTTGGTGCGTCACTCAAAGACGCGGTTAAGAAACTCGCCGGCAAGACGGTGATTGACCGGGCGGCGGTCGATGAACTGGTGCGCGACCTGCAGCGGGCGCTTCTGCAGGCAGACGTCAACGTCAAACTCGTGATGCAGCTGTCGCAGGCGATCAAGCAGCGTGCCCTCGACGAGGAGCCCCCAAAAGGGATGGGCGCGCGCGAGCACGTCCTGCGGATCGTCTACCAGGAACTCGTCCGCCTGATGGGGACGCCGGGAGCGGTGACGCTCGGGCCCCAGACGATCCTGATGGCTGGCCTGCAGGGGAGCGGGAAGACCACGACGACCGCGAAACTCGCCCGCTTCTTCCAGCGGAAGGGACTCAGGGTCGGGGTGATCTGCGCCGATACCTTCCGGCCGGGTGCGTATGATCAGTTAAAGACCCTCTGCGACCGGATCAGCGTCCCCTGTTTTGGCGATCCAAAAGAGCCTGACGCCTTGAAGATTGTCAGGGAAGGGCTGCCCCGGTTCCGCAAGCTCTACGAAGTGATCATCATCGACACCCAGGGGCGGCACGCCCTTGAGGAGCACCTGATCGAGGAGATCATCAACATCAACGAGATATCGCACGCCGACCACCGGTGGCTCGTGATCGATGCGGCGCTTGGGCAGCAGGCGAGCGAGCAGGCCCGCCGGTTCCATGAGGCTATCGGGATCGACGGCGTCCTCGTCACCAAGATGGACGGCACCGCGAGAGGCGGCGGTGCCCTCTCGGCCGTCGCTGAGACGCAGAGCGGGATTGTCTTCATCGGGAGCGGTGAGACGATCGAGGACCTTGAGCGGTTCAACCCGGACGGGTTCATATCCCGGCTGCTCGGGATGGGCGACTTAAAAGCGCTCGTCGAGCGGGCGGAAGAAGCGGTCTCGGCCGAGGATATCGATGTCAACGCCATGCTCAAGGGCAAGTTCACGCTCCGGGATATGTACAAGCAGCTTGAGGCGTTGAACAAGATGGGGCCCTTAAAGCAGATCATGAGCATGCTCCCCCTCGGCGGCATGCAGATCCCGGACGACGCCTACGATATCACCAGCACCAAGATGGCGCGCTATAAAGTGATCATGGACTCGATGACGCCTTCGGAACTCGATGACCCCGCGGTCATCGGGAGTTCCCGGGTCCAGCGTATCGCCCGGGGTGCCGGGGTGGCGCCTGAAGACGTCCGGGACCTCATCAAGTACTACAAGATCATGCAGCGTGCCTTAAAAGGCATGCGGGGCATGGGCGGCGGCAAGTTCAACATGCAGCGCATGATGAAGAAGTTCGGCAGGACCCCGTAAGATGAAACGGTTTGTCGTCGTGGGCCACCTTGCCGCAACGAGCGGCACCTTCAGCCTCAACGATCTCCCGGGAAGCGCCGGGAGGATGGATATCCTCTGCCGCTGCATCAACTCCTCGCTCTTCCTCTCCCACGACCTCCGGCGCGACGTCGAGTGTTACCTCATCCTCCGCGGCGAACCAGACCCGGAGAAGACCGTCCTCTTCCGGGGGAGCGCTGTCCGTTACCTCTCGCCCGACGAGCGGAGCAGTGCCGCCCTGATCAAGAAGGCGCTCTCGATCCCCTGTGGGGACTCTTTCCGGGAGTCGACCCCCGGGGTCTACGTCCGCCGTGGGGGACTCTCGCGGATCCTCTCCGAGATCCCGTTTGCGGTCCTCGATGAGGCGGGGGAGGATATCAGGGGCGTTCCGGTGCTGCCTGAGGCCTATCTCCTCTCCGACCACCGGAACTTCACTCCGGAGGAGCAGGAGATGCTTGAGGGGCGGGACCGCTACTCGGTGGGGCCGTTGTCGCTGCATGCCGATCACACTATCACTGTCCTCTTAAACGAGATGGACCGGAGGGAATCTGGATGGATATCATCGAAGAGGTAGAAGCAATCCTTGGATACGGCGATACCTGCAACCATTGCCTCGGGCGGTTCTTCGGCAGACGGTCGTTTGGGCTGACGAACGAAGAACGAGGGAGGGCGCTGCGGATCGCGCACGAGATCACGGCGAACGAACCGCATCAGGAACCGGCACCGGAGTCCTGCTGGATCTGCGGCGGCGAACTCTCCCGCACCGATGCCTGGGCCGCAAGGGTCGTGGAAGCGATGCAGGGAATCGAGTTTGAGACGTTCCTTATCGGGACACGGGTGCCGCCGCTGATGGCGGAGAGCGAGGAGATGGTCTGGAGCGATCTCTCCCTGCGTGACCCCGAACCCCTGAAGGCTGAGATGAACCGGGAGGTGGGGAAGGCTGTCTCGGAACTCTCCGGGAAGGTGGCCGACCTCCAGAAACCCGACGTCGTGGCGATCCTCGACCTTGCGAACGAGACCGTCGAGATACAGGTCAACCCTGTCTTCTTTGCCGGCCGTTACCTGAAGTACGAGCGTGGGATCCCGCAGACCCACTGGGACTGCCGGGCCTGCAGGGGGGCCGGGTGCGAGCGTTGCAACTTCACCGGAAAGCAGTACGCAGACTCGGTTGAGGAGCTGATCGGCCGGCCGGTGGTCGAGGCCTTCGACGCCGAAGGCGCCGTCCTCCACGGTGCCGGCCGGGAGGATATCGATGCCCGGATGCTCGGGTCGGGCCGCCCCTTTGTTATGGAGGTCGAGACGCCGCGGAAGCGGTCGGTGGACCTCGCGGCGCTTGAAGCGGAGATCAACCGGAGCGCTGAAGGCAGGGTGGCGGTCCACCTGACCGGGTGGGCGGACCGGAAGATGGTGCAAAGCCTTAAATCCGACAAAGCGCATAAAAAATACAGGATCCTGGTCGAGATCGACGGTCCTGTAACGTCAGATGAGTTCAGGACGGCCCTCGATCAGCTAAAAGGTGTAACGATACGACAGCGCACCCCTACACGGGTGTCACACCGGCGGGCAGATAGAGTTCGGGAACGGCAGGTCATCGATATCCAGTGTACTGGCACACAGGACGACCGATACTGGGTCGAAGTCGTCGGTGAAGCAGGCCTCTACATCAAGGAACTGGTATCTGGTGATGGCGGCCGAACCCAGCCCAGCCTTGCCCAGATCCTGGGGCGCACCGCAAGTGTTGTCAGCCTCGATGTGGTGCAGGTCAGAACAACGAACGAGCAAAGGTGAGTAAATCTTATGGCACATCACAATGGACCACGCAAGAAGACGCGGTATAAGTTCAAGAAGGACCTCCGAAGACGCGGTATCCCCCCGGTATCCTCGGTGATTCAGGAGTTCGAGATCGGGCAGAGGGTTCACGTCGTGGTCGAACCGAGTGTCCAGAAAGGCATGCCCCACCGGAGATTCCACGGGAAGACGGGGACGGTCATCGGGCAGCGCGGACGCGCATGGATACTCGAGATCAGGGATGGAGATGCGGTAAAGCAGGTTATCGCGAGACCGCAACATCTAAGAGCGCAGAGAGTATAATCCTCAACAGTAGTGATTGGCATGAAGGTAAAACGGATCGTTAGCGAAGAGCGGATACTGCTTCCCGAACTGCGTGATACTCTCCTCACCGTGGAAGCCTCCCGGCTCGAATCTGGAGAAGAGATGTCCTACGAACTTCGTAAGAGCATCGAGCATGCCAATCATCTCGCAAAGACGTCCGCTGAGAAGGCCCGCGACCTGGTCGATGAGCTCATGAAGCTTGAGAAGATGAAGGAGGACATCGCCTACCGCATCGCGAACCTGATGCCGCGGACCCGGGACGAACTGCGAGCAATTTATGCCAAAGAACGATTTAACCTCACGACGGAAGAGCTCGACGAGATCCTTGATCTGGTAATGACCCACTTCTAACAGTTGGGGTGGTGTCTATGAAGACCGAGAAGAAAGAGGAGAACGCGGTAATCATCGATATACTCCCTATGGGGTATGCGAATGATCCGCGTCCGGTTTATAAGCGTGAACCGGTTGTGCTCGCCGTGGGGGTTGACCAGTTCAAGTTGCTTGAGCTCATCCCGAAGGCGGGTGCCGATATCCAGATCCATGACCGCGTCTACATCGGTGATGGGGAGCGGGATACGATCGAACGGGTCAAGCGGCGGATCAGCTACGATGACCTGACGGCGACGGCAAAACTGGAACTCCCGTTTGTGGTCGAGCAGATCGTCCTTGAGAACGAGAGGCGGTTCGTCGACTTCTTCAATAAGTCTCTCCCGATCACGCCGAAGTTCCATATGCTCCATCTGCTTCCCGGCATCGGGAAGAAACTGATGTGGGAAGTGATCGAGCAGCGGGAGAGGAAGCCATTTGAAAGTTTTGAGGACATCTCCCGGCGGATCAAGTCGATACCGCACCCGGAACGTATGATCATCAGCCGGGTTCTGCGCGAGATCGAGGACCCGAACGAGAAGTACCATATCTTTACACTGAAATGAGTGCTCCGAAGGATCAGCACTTTCTCGTCGACCAGAGGGCCGTCGAGAAGATCGCCGGTTTTGTTGATGTTTCCGGCCGGAGGGTGCTCGAGATCGGGCCCGGTGAAGGGGTCCTCACCCGCGCTCTCCTCGGCCGGGGTGCGACAGTCGTTGCGGTAGAGGTCGATCCGGCTCTTGTGGAAGAACTTGAGTTCCTGTTTGCCGACGAGATTGCGGAAGGGCGTCTTCAGCTGGTTCCAGGCGATGCGACGAAGGTGGACTTCCCGCCGTTTGATATCGTCGTCGCAAACCTCCCCTACTCCGCCTCTTCAAAGATCACGTTCCGGCTGCTTGAGTCCGGGTTTGAGGTCGCGGTCCTGATGTATCAGAAGGAGTTTGCGCGGCGGATGATAGCGCGGCCCGGGAAGCCCGGCGTCGGGCGGCTCTCGGTGATGGTGCAGACCTATGCCTCGGTAAAACCGCTGCTTGAACTCTCGCCGAACTCTTTCCGCCCAAAACCCCAGGTCCGCTCCTGGGTGGTCAGGATCACGCCGCACGAACCGCCGTATCCGCTTGCGGACCGGCGGGTCTACGCGGATGTGGTCAGGGTGCTCTTCTCCTACCGGAGGAAGACTGTCAGGAAGGCGCTCCGGAGCGGCAAGGATACGTTTGCGCCTGAAGCGATCGAGCGGGCGATCGCGGGCCTGCCTGACGACCTCCTGCAGCTGCGGCCCGAAGACCTGTCGCTTGAGGAGTTTGCGCTGATAGCAAACCGGATGAGCGGGTGCCTGCATGACGAACTGCCGGCAAGAGGCTGACGCGGCCCCGGACCAGGTCTATCCTCCTGCCGAGGATTCGCATCTCCTTCTTCGTGCGGCGCTCCGGGAGATCCGGCCGCCCGACCGGGTGCTTGAGGTCGGGACCGGGAGCGGCTACGTTGCGGCCTCCGTTCTGGGCCGGGCGGCGAGTGTGGTCGCGACCGACATCAACCCCCACGCGGTGGAGTCCGCCCGTGCCCGCGGCGTAGCGACGGTCCGAACCGATCTCTTTGCGGGGTTGTCGGGCCCCTTCGACCTTGTCCTCTTTAACCCCCCTTACCTGCCGACACTTCCCGAAGAGCGGATCGACGACTGGCTGGAGTACGCCCTCGATGGCGGTCCCACGGGGAGGGCGGTGATTGAGCGGTTCGTCGCGGACGTTGGACGGGTGCTCGCGCCGTTCGGGCGGGTCCTGCTGCTCGTCTCGTCCCTGACCGGGCCTGACGCGGTGCGGGAACTCTTTGCCGGTCAGGGGTTCGTCTCGTTCATCGTCGATTCAGAGCCGCTTGAGGACGAGACCCTCTATGTGCTCAGGGCGATGCGGGACCTCTGCCGGGCGGGGGCGTGAGCGGCCCCGGTTTCTTCCCGATCCTGCTGAACATCTCCCCCGCCCGGGTGTTCCCAATGGCCCGAATTGAGGCGGAATTGGTCTTATTTTTGTTTTTATTGGAGGATTGAGCTTTAAATGGGCAGTCAAACTTTATCGCCTATCACCTCATATAATACGTGATAACTTGACGATGCAGTATTCGAATAACTTCCTCACCGAGGGATCAGTCGGAAAAGGCCTCTGGATAGTGGCACTCCCGATCATTATCAGTAACTTCCTCGCGAGTATCCTGGAGGTGGTGGATATGTACTTCATCGGCAAGCTTGGTGATATCCCGATCGCCGGCGGAGCGATGAGCATATCCATCATAATAGTGCTTACCACCGTGATCTTCGGGACCGTGACGGCAACTGCTGCGTTTGTATCGCGAGCGTACGGATCAGAGCGGTTTGATCGCATCCCGGTGATCCTTTCGCATTCGCTTTATTTGGCACTCGCCTTCTCGGTGGTTCTTGCGGTCATCGGTATGTTCTGGTCGCAGGACCTCCTCCTGCTCCTGGGAGCTGACCCCGAGGTTGCAATGGTAGGGGCACGCTTTCTCTCCCCGATGCTGATAGGAATGTTTGTGTTCGTCACTCTGATGATCCTGACAACCGTCTTCCAGAGCACGGGGGATTCCAGGACACCGATGTTTGTGATGATCGTAGTGAATATCGTAAACATTATCCTGAACCCAACACTGATCATGGGCCTTGGCGGTTTCCCGGCATTCGGAATAGCCGGATCTGCATATGCGTCCCTTGCGTCGCGTACGACCGGCGTGCTGCTTCTGATCGGGGTGATGTATCTCCTGCCGTCCAGGAAGAACGGACCGGTCAGATTCCCGAAGGAATGGGTGTTTGAACCGCGGCTAATTAAGGATATCATGAAGGTCATGATACCATCGGCGGTACAGAGCGGGGTCAGGAGTTTTGCGTTCCTGGGGATGACAGCGATCGTAGCACTGTACGGCACGGCAGCGGTGGCAGCATACGGTATCTGCCAGCGCCTGGATATGTTGGGCCTGGTGTTCGTGATGGGGGTTTGCACGGGAGTCGCGGTGATGGTCGGGCAGAACCTGGGAGCGGGAAAAGTAGCGAGGGCGGAGAAAGTGGTCAGGATTGCGATGATCGTGAATGCGTCATTTATGGCGGTTGTAGGTATCCTGTACCTGCTGTTTGCGAAGCACCTCCTGGCGTTCTTCGGCGCGACAGGAGAGTCGCTTGCAGGCGGCATCCTGTTTATGCGGATAATCCCCATGTCGTATTTTGTGATAGCTATGGCGATGACGATGGGATTTGCGATGAATGGTGCGGGGATGACGAGACCCGGCATGTACGCGGCGATCACGGGACAATTGATCGTGCAGGTGGGTCTTGCGGCGATCTTTGTGGCGATGGACCTGCCACTGCAGTCCATCTGGTTCGCGGTAGTCTGCGGCACAGTAGTGGTGTTCCTGTGCGATCTGTTCTTCTACAGGCAGGGTACCTGGAAGACAAAGAAACTAGATCTCGGTGGAGAAATTAATCCAGAGAGTCTCTAACAATCTTTTTTCAACCAATGTCATACGGAGCCCCGGGTCCGCCGGGGGAGGTCACCCGCCACGGCCATGGCCGTGTGTCCCCGTCACCATCAGGCAACCGCGGTGACCGGGGTCTCCGCGGGCAGGCGGACATCGGCGAGCAGGCCGTCTATGGAGTCCACGTACTCCACTCTGATGCCGTAGTTCTCCTCGATGTACTCTTTTGCGTCCACAGCAACAGGCCGCTGCCTTGCTATACTCAGCCCGCCGAGCGTTCGGGTCTCCTCGCGGTACTCAAACACCTGGTTGTTCTTCTCTGAGAGGAGCAGGAGCGTCTTTCCGCTCGCTGCAGCGGCCTCGGCCTTCACGAGGATTCCCCCGACCGGGCCGATCTCCCCGTTCTCATTGATGGTTCCGGTCACAGTCACGTTCTCGTTGAGCGAAAACCCCTCCAGCACCGAGAGGAGCAGCGTTGTCATCAGCGCCCCCGCGCTGGGGCCGTCGATCTCGGAGACCTCTTCCGGCCCCTGGATGCTGAAGATGATGTCGCTTGTCGAGAGGTTCACGTGGGAGTGGTTCTGCGCGACAGCGACTGCCTGGTTCGCAGCGTCCTGGAAGACCACCCCCATCAGGGGCGTTGTCTGGACGAGCACCCGGCCCCGTCCGGGCACGACCTCGGCTGAGATGTCCACCATCGCGCCCTCCTCGGTCACCCTGTCCGGGGAAAAAGGACCGCCCCGGCCGGCCTCGATCTTCTGGAGGATGACCGGCGCCTGCATCGACGCCGTACCTCCGGCCCCCGCTTCCTTCTCTGTCGGGAGAGGAGCCGGGGTCGTGACCGGGCATACATCATCTGTCGGAGATTGGGAAAGAATCCGGGCCGGATCCTCTCCCGGGACAAGGGCGACGACCAGGAGGAAGACGTTCATGACGAGCGATAGAATGAGCAGAGTCGCCAGGGTCTTCTCCCGCATGCGCATATGGTACCCGGACACCATTCATCCAGATATACCTTTCCGAAGATCGGTGCAGGAAGGCGCTATCCCCGGCTGCCTGGCTTGTTCTTCACCAGGGGTTTGGTCGCCCCAATAACCCCCACAGACTTCCATGTGAGGCAACCTGGGGTGCAGACGGCGTTCTGGTCGCACGCAAAGCCGGGAAGTATGGGATTATTCAAGACCCTGGAGCACTCCGGCAATCCAGACAGGCGGGGTAGCAGAAAAATAGGGGGTTGAGAGGCGATCTATCTGGTAGGGCGTTTTTGGGAGGCTCCCTGTCACCCGTCCTCTTCCAGGGAGACCTCAGTGGTCTCCGGGGAGAGAGCCGCTTCAGGGGATATGTCAAAGTACGATTCGATGATTGAATCGTTCTCACGATCGTGATACTGCTTCCCTCCGTCCCTGGTTTTCATCCAGAGGCGGATCTGCTGGAGTAGTGTCACATAGCTCATTCCTGTTGTCTTCAGCGGGGAGTCACCCGCTGACGTATGCCATTCTGATCCTCGAAGAATAAATCCATTATGATACGGCATTCTGCCGATATCGCCGTCAGGTTCTACGGTATTTAAAAAAGGGCGGTTCATAGGGGTTATTTTTAGATCCCGACCCGGCTCCCTCACCCACGCCGGAACATCCCGTCGAGTTTCCGTTTATCGA
>NZ_DAQR01000081.1:31701-39275 GCF_002502935.1 Methanoculleus sp. UBA413 | reverse complement strand
TTATCGAACGCCACCACCGTCGGCCTCCCGTGCGGGCACGTCCAGGGGGTCTTCGTCCGGGCGAGCTGTGCGAGGAGACGTCTCTGCTGGTCGTGCGTGAGAAGGACGCCGGCCTTCACCGCGCCCCTGCAGGCGACGATGCAGGTGACCGCCTCCCGCCGGTCGGGATTGGTGCGGGACGCTCCGGTGAGGAGGTCGGCGATCGTCTCCCTGACAACCCCGGGGTCCTCAAGTGCGCCGAGGGCGGCCGGCACCGCCCGGACGGCGAAGGTGTCCCGGCCGAACTCCTCGACTACGAACCCCTCCTCCGCCAGGACCGGCATCGCGTCGCGGAGCGCGGCAGACTCCCGCGGCGGGAGGGAGAGGACGGCAGGCATGATCAGTTCCTGGGTCTCGGGCGCTGCGTCGCGCCGTTCCACGACCTGGTCGTAGAGGATCCGCTCATGGGCCGCGTGCTGGTCGATGAGATAGAGGGTCCCGTCGGCCCCTTCAGCCACGATGTAGGTCGCCGCCACCTGTCCCACCGGCTTCATGGCGGGGAGGAGGTTCTCGGCATCCCCTGCTTCCTCCGTCCTGCGGAGCTGCCGGTCTGAGAGGGTGAGAGCCCGGTGGCCGGCCGCGTAGGTAGCGGTCGGCTCGGCCACCGGCGGCATCGGTTCCGGCTCCGCCGGGACGATCTGCTGCTGCACCTGCTCCGCCGCCGCTGCTTCGCGGGCGAGGTCGCACCCGGCGAGCGCCTCCTCGACGGCGGCCGCAACCGCAGAGAGGATCTCCCGTTCTCTGGAGAGCCGGACCTCCCGCTTGGTCGGGTGGACGTTGACGTCCACGAGACCGGCTTCAAGCGAGAGGTCGACGAACGCCACCGGGTAGCGGTCTTTCGGGAGGAGGGTGCCGTAGCCCTCCCGTACGGCCGCAGTGATCTGCCGGGAGGTTATGCTCCTGCCGTTGATGCTGATCGCGACCTGCGAGGGGTTCCCCCGGCTCTCGGACGGGCGGGACAGGTACCCGCTGATCCGGAGGAGAGGGGTTCTCGCGTCGATGGGGATGAGTGTGCGGGCAAGGTCAGCGCCGTAGAGACCTGCGATGGCATTCAGGAGTCCGCCCGACCGCTGGGTCGCCATCCGCTCTCTCCCGTTGTGCACCACCCGGAACGCGACCTCGCCGTGCGCGAGCGCGAGGTTCTCCGCAACCCCGTAGATGTGGGCGAGCTCGGTGTTCCTGCTCTTTAAGAACTTCCGGCGGGCGGGGGTGTTGTAGAAGAGGTGTTTCACGATCACCGTCGTCCCCTCCGGTGCCCCCACGTCGTTCTTCTCCACAACCTCGCCGCCCCTGACCACCACCCTGGTGCCGGCGAGCGCCCCTGAGTCCCGGGGACGGGTGACCAGGGTCACCTCCGCGACGGCGGCGATGCTTGCGAGCGCCTCCCCCCGGAACCCCAGGGTCCGGATGAATGAGAGGTCGGCGATATCCCGGATCTTGCTCGTCGCATGCGGCTGGAACGCAAGCACCGCCTCCTCCGGCGTCATCCCTTCCCCGTCGTCGGTCACCCGGAGCATCGTGATCCCGGCAAGGTCCGAGGAGACCTCGACGAGGATGCTCGTCGCTCCCGCATCGACAGCGTTCTCCAGGAGTTCTTTTACCACCGATGCCGGCCGCTCCACGACTTCGCCGGCCGCGATCTGGTTGACCGTGTCGGGGTCGAGGACCTGTATCTTCGTCCCGGTCATACTCCCCTCACTCCTCCCCGTTTGCGAGTTTCTGGAGGCGGCAGAGGGTGTTTAACGCCTCTATCGGCGTCATCTCGTTCGGGTTTAAGGTCGCAAGTTCCCTGACCGCCGGGTTCTCCTCCACGACTCCTTCGCCGGGATCGACGAGGAGCATCTGGGTATACCGGGGAGCCCGCGGCCCGCCCGAGAACTCACGCTCCGACGCCTCCTTGAGAAGTTTCATCGCCCGGTCGGTCACCTTCTTCGGGATCCCGGCAAGACGCGCCACGTGGACGCCGTAGCTCCTGTCGGTCGCGCCTGGGATGATCTTTCTGAGGAAGACGACATCACTTCCGGTATCCTTCACCGCGAAGTGGAAGTTCTTCACCCGCGCAAGCGACCCCTCGAGGTCAATCAGGTCATGGAAGTGGGTCGCAAAGAGGGTCCGGGGTCCGGCAACCGCTTTCCCGTGCAGGAACTCCACCACCGCCCTGGCGATCGAGCACCCATCAAGCGTGCTCGTCCCCCGCCCGATCTCGTCAAGGACCACCAGGCTCTGCGGCGTTGCATTATTCAGGATGTTTGCAAGTTCCAGCATCTCCACCATGAACGTGGACTGCCCGGAGGCGAGGTCGTCAAACGCCCCTACCCGGGTGAAGACCCGGTCGACGATCCCGATGGTGGCATGGCGGGCCGGGACGAAACTCCCCATCTGGGCCATGATGCAGCAGAGCGCCACAGCCCGCATATAGGTGGACTTACCGGCCATGTTCGCCCCGGTGATGATCATGATCTGGTCACCGGCAGAGTCGAGTTCGGTGTCGTTCGGGACGAACGGAACCGGGAGGTGCCGCTCCACCACCGGGTGGCGGCCGTCCCTGATGATGATCCGGCCGCTCTCCTCGATCACCGGACGGGAGTAGCCGTAGCGGGCGGCGACCTCACCGAGGGCCGCGTAGACGTCGAGCAGCCCGACCGCCCGGGCGGTCGCCTGGAGGTCGGGGACATGCGCCGCAAGCGTTCTTACAAGTTCGGTGTATAGCTCGGCCTCAAGCGCCGCGAGCCGCTCCTCCGCGGTGGCGATCATCGCCTCCTTCTCCCTGAGGTCAGGTATCGTATAGCGCTCGGCGTTTGCGAGCGTCTGCCGGCGCTCGTACTCAGGCGGCACCAGATGGAGGTTCGGCTTCGTCACCTCGATGTAGTAGCCAAAGACCCGGTTGTAGCCGACCTTGAGCGACTTGATGCCGGTCCTCTCCCGTTCCTGCTGCTGGAACTCCGCGATCCAGTTCTTCCCGGTCGTCGCGAGGTGCCGGAGTTCGTCGAGTTTTCTGTTGAACCCCTCCCTGATCATACCCCCGGACTTTGCGAGGGCCGGGGGATCGTCCACGATCGCCCTCCCGACGAGGTCGATGACCCCGGCATGGTCGCTCATCGCATCGAGGGCTTCCCTGACGAGGAGCGGGGCGTCATCGCTGAAGAGCGATTTTACGTCCGGGATACACTCAAGCGACTCTTTCAGCGTCGCAAGGTCCCGGGGACCGGCGTTCCCGTAGGCGATCCTCCCTGCAATCCGCTCGATGTCTGAGAAGTCGCCGAGGATTGAACGGAGTTCCTGCCGCTCAAGAGCGTGGTCAAAGAAGTGCTCAACAGCATCAAGCCTCTCGTCGATGGCAGTCTTCCCGATGAGCGGGCTGATCAAAAACGACCGCATCGTCCGGCTCCCCATCGAGGTCTCGGTGGTGTCGAGCACAGAGAGAAGCGTGTTCCCATCGCCGCTCCCCCGGATGCTTGTCGTGATCTCAAGGTTTCGCAGGGTGATCGCATCGAGCACCATGTTTCCGGTCGGTATCCTGCTCGCGATGCCTGAGATGTGGGGGAGGGACGACTGCTGGGTCTCCTGGGCGTAGCGGAGCGCCGCTCCGGCCGCGGCAACCGGGGCCGTCAGCCCCTCGCACCCGTAGCCCTCAAGCGTCGTCGTCCCGAACTGCTCGCAGAGGCGGGCATACGCTGCGTCGGGGTCAAAGGCGTCGTCGCGGTAGCGGCTCACCGTCACCCCGAGGGTCTCAAGCCTCCCCGGGAGGCCACCCTGGAGGCTCTCCGGGATGATCGCCTCCGTCGGGCGGTACCTGACCACCTCAGAGACGAGATCGGCGTAATCGCGTCCGCCGCTGCCTGAAGAGATGAAGAACTCGCCGGTGGAGACGTCCAGGAACGCGAGACCGAAGGTATCCTTCCGGTCGGGGGCGACCGCCATTAGGTACTGGGCTCCCGCGGAGCCGAGCATCGAGGAGTCGATGAGCGTTCCCGGGGTGACCACCCTCGTGACGTCCCGTTTCACGACCCCTTTTGCGGTCTTTGGGTCCTCCACCTGGTCGCAGATCACCACCCGGTACCCCTTGTTCACCAGGCGGGCGATGTAGCCGTCGGCGGCGTGGAGGGGGACGCCCGCGAGCGGCATCCGGTCGCCGTTCTTATCCCGGCCCCGGGATGTCAGCACGATATCGAGTTCCCGGGCCACCACGCCGGCGTCCTCACCGAAGGTCTCGTAAAAGTCCCCCATCTGGAAGAAGAGGATAGCATCGGGGTACCGGGCCTTCACTGAGTAATACTGCCGCATTGCCGGGGTTGGTCCGCTGGTCATCGTTTCTCTTCACTAATTCCGCGCGGTATCACATAAGGTACTCGGCCCCGGGAAACAGGATGGAGAGAGCGCCGATTCCCTGCCAAACTAGATACGTCTGGAGCGCGTACCCATACCGCGATACTGCATGGCGGCGACGATCGCAGAAAAGATATTTTCCCAAACGTGCGGCAGGGCCGTCCGCGCGGGCGACGTGGTGATGGCACCCGTGGATGCAGCGATGATCCATGACATCACCGGCCCGCTGGCGGTCCGGGTCTTCCGTGAGATGGGAGGAGAACAGGTCTTCGACCCCGAGCGGATCATCATGCTCTTCGACCACCAGGTTCCCGCCGACTCCATACCGGCGGCCGAGAACCACGTCTTCATGCGCCGGTTCGCAGAGGAGCAGGGGATCCACAACTACGACCTCAACGAGGGCGTCTGTCATCAGGTGGTGATGGAGAAGGGGCGGGCGGCGCCCGGCGAGATCATCGTCGGCACCGACTCGCATACCTGCACCTACGGGGCCGCAGGGGCGTTTGCGACCGGTATCGGTTCGACCGATATGGGTTTTGTCCTGAAGTTCGGGGCGCTCTACTTCCGGGTGCCTGAGAGCATCAGGATCGAGGTGGACGGGACGTTCGGCCGGCGGGTGGGGGCAAAAGACCTGATCCTCTCGCTTGCCGGGGATATCGGCGCCGACGGCGCGACCTATAAGGCGCTTGAGTTCTCCGGCGGGGCCATGCGTGCGATGAATATGGCGGGCCGGATGACCTGTGCCAACATGGCGATCGAGATGGGGGCAAAGGCGGGGATTGTGCCGCCCGACGCGACCACCTGGGATTACGTCGCCGCACGCCGGGAGGTGGAGCCCTTCGACCTTGCAGGCGACCCCGGCGCCAAGTACGCCGAAACCCGGCGCTACGACGTCACCGATCTCGCACCTCAGGTCGCCGTCCCCCACAACGTGGACAACGTCGTGGATGTGGGTCGGGTGGCAGGGACGAAGGTCGACCAGGTCTTCATCGGCTCCTGCACGAACGGCCGCTACGAGGATCTCGCCGAGGCGGCCGAGGTTCTCGGGACCGCTGATGCGTTCGCGGACGGTGTCCGGGTGATCGTCATCCCGGCTTCGCGCACCGAGTACCTGAAAGCGCTCCGGGCCGGGCTCATCGAGCGGTTTGTCGAGGCGGGGGCACTGGTCGAGGCGCCCTGCTGCGGCCCCTGCATGGGCGGCGCGTTTGGCCTCCTCGCCCCGGGGGAAGTCTCGCTCTCGACGTCGAACCGGAACTTCCGGGGCAGGCAGGGGAGTGCCCAGGCATCGGTCTACCTGGCCTCGCCGGCGACGGCGGCGGCAAGCGCCCTCTACGGCGAGATCACCGACCCGAGGGAGGTGTGAAGGATATGCGGGTATGGAAATTCGGCAATGATATCGATACTGACGCGGTCATCCCGGGCAGGTTCCTGACGATCTATGATCCCGCGGAACTTGCGAAGCATGCGTTTGAGGGGACGAGAGATGAATTTGCACGGGAGGTCCGGGAGGGCGACGTCGTGGTGGCGGGCAGCAACTTCGGGTGCGGCTCTTCCCGGGAGCACGCGCCGCTCGCGCTCATCGGGGCTGGCATCAGGGTCGTCGTCGCAGAGTCGTTTGCGCGGATCTTCTACCGGAACGCCGTCAACACCGGGCTCCTGCCGCTGGTCTGCGCCGGGGCAGGCGAGATCCGGGACGGCGATACCGTAACGGTGGATCTCGGCGGGGGCTTTATCGAGGTGAACGGGAAGCGGCTCGCCGTCGAGCCGGTGCCCGGGTTCCTGAAGAGCATCGTCGATGCCGGCGGCCTCGTGGCCTACGCGAAAGACCTTGACGAGGTGGAGACATGCAGCACCAGGTAGCCGCCATCGGCGGGGACGGCATCGGCCCCGAGATCATAGCGGCAGGAAAGGAGGTTCTCGACGCCGCAGGGGAGCGCTTTGGGTTTGATATCGCGTGGACCGACTTCGACGTCGGGGCCGAGCGCTACCTCAGCACGGGCGAACTCCTCACCGAGGAGGATCTCCGGGAACTCTCGAAGTTCCGGGCGATCTACTTCGGCGCCATCGGTGATGAGCGGGTGAAGCCCGGGATCCTCGAGAAGGGGATCCTGCTTGCGATCCGGTTCCACTTCGACCAGTTCGTCAATCTCAGGCCGATCAAACTCCTTGAGGGCGCCCCGACGCCGCTCGCGAACAAGGGGCCGGAGGATGTCGACTTCGTGGTGGTCAGGGAGAACACCGAGGACTTCTACGTCGGTATCGGCTCACGGTTCACGGGTGCGCGCGAGCAAAAGACGCTTGAGGTCGTCCGCGACCTCTACAACATCAAGTTCGGGCTTGATGTCGAGACCGACGCCGACGAGATAGCCTACCAGATCGGTGTCGTCACCCGGCCGGGCGCGGAGCGGGTGATCCGCTACGCCTTTGACCTGGCCGCAGCGAGGGAGCGGAAGGTCACGTCGGTCGACAAGGCAAACGTCCTCTCCGACGTCTACGGCCTCTGGCGGGATGTCTTCAACCAGGTCGCCACCGGGTACCCGGACGTCGCGACCGAGTTCACCTTCGTCGACGCGGTCACGATGTGGTTCGTCAAGAACCCGGAGTGGTTCGATGTCGTCGTCACCCCGAATATGTTCGGCGACATCATCACCGACCTCGGTGCCATGATCCAGGGCGGGCTCGGGCTCGCTCCCGGCGGGAACATCAACCCGGCAGGCACCTCGATGTTTGAGCCGATCCACGGCTCGGCGCCGAAGTACCGGGGTCAGGACGTCGCAAACCCGCTCGCCACCATCTGGGCGGGCTCGATGCTCCTCGACCACATCGGCGAGCGCGAGGCGGCGAGGGCAGTCCTCAGCGCGATCGAGCAAAGCATCCTTGACGGGTTCGTGACCCGGGATATGGGCGGTGCGAAGAAGACGAGCGAGGTCGGCAGGTATGTTGCGTCGCTCGTGAAGAGGGCGTAGGGCTGCCGGGATACTTTTTTTATAGGGCTGCCCGCCCCCCTGCTGCACCAGGCCATTTTGCAGGTGTGCGGCTGGCGATCCTCCACACCCTGCAAAATAAGGTGAAATGCTCCCCTCCTGGACTGTTTCACCTTAATTTTCCACGAAGACCTTCCCTGGTTGGCGACCGGGAGGCTGCCCTGGTCCGGCTTGTGCGGGGAGGGGGCTCGTCCCCATATAGGCTAACGTTTGGTATGGAGACTC
>NZ_DAQR01000081.1:588-31305 GCF_002502935.1 Methanoculleus sp. UBA413 | reverse complement strand
GGGGGCTCGCCCCCTCCCCGGTCCCCACCCCCCGAGGCGATTCCCACCACGGTCCACTGCCCCGGATGCGACGGAAGAAAGGCGGTTTTCATGCGTGCAGCCCGGAGAGCGTAGCTTCACGTGCACCGTTGCCTCACGCGAGCGCGTGCGACCGGCGGTGTATACTGGTAGGTCGCGCCCCGGGGCACCTCGGTTGCCTCACGCGAGCGCGTGCGACCTGCGGTCCTCCTCATGCGCCGGAACCCAAAAAAGTTGGTGAAATGTTTCCCTTAGAAGAGCGTCGCCTGGCCCGGGGGGAGATCCTGCTGTTTCTCCCCGGGGTCTTCAGGCGGGTCGTTCTCTTTGGTCTTCCTGCCTTTCCCGGAGGCCTTCTTCTCCTTCGCCTTCTCCTCTTTTGCCACGTCTTTGACGATCTTTGTGGCCCGGGCCTTGTCGTGGATGAAGAGGTTCAGTTCGTCGGCGTCCAGGTTGAACCCGCGGACGTATCCTTCCGGGTCCTGCTCGACGAGGATGCTGATCGCGGTGAAGAAGTCTTCGCGCAGGGCGTTCTCCGGGATATGCGTCATCTCGCTGAGTTTCCGGGTCAGCCCGGTCCTGACCGCCTTCTGCCTCTTCGACGCGCCCATCTTCCGCCAGCGCGCCGGCGGCATGATGCGGCCGTGGACACCGTGCCCGCCGGCCGCGTCGGCGACGCCGATGAGCATGATAGCGCTTGCATACCGCCAGAGGGTGTAGTACTGCCGCCGGTAGGTCCGGCCGATATACTCGTCCGCCCTTGATAAGCAGGCGTAGCCCTTCGCCCGGGAGGCGAAGTCGGGCATATGACCGAGATTCCCCTCCAGCCACTGCTCGATTGTATCCGGGGTATCCTCGACCTCCATCGCCATACGGAGCAGGTTGGCATCATCTCTCCTTCCCGCAAGGACCCCCCCGACGAGCTCGAAGATGGTGGACCGCTGGTCCTTTGTGGAGGTCTGGACATCGTCTACCTCCAGGCGCTCTTTCCCGATAGCGGCGGCGTAGAGCATGTTCACCGCCGCCCGCATATCGCCGCCGGCGCGGCCGGCGATCTCGTCAAGTGCGGCCGGATCGCATACAACCCCCTCTGCGGCACAGATATGGCGGAGGCGGGGGACGATCGAGCGGGCCTGGAGCGCCCGGAACTGCACCGGCTCCGTAGCCGCCTTGAGGTCTTTTGAGAGGGCGTAGTAGTCGTTTGCGATCAGGATGATCGGTTGTTGCGACGCCGCGATGATCTCCACGATAGCCCTCGCCCCGCCGCGGTCTGCCTGCCCGTGCAGGTTGTCGGCCTCGTCGAGCAGGATGAGTTTGTGGCTCGCGCCGGAGAGGCTACCTGTCGTGGAACTCGAGCCTGCCACCCGCTCGAGGGCCTGTTTGGTCCGCTGGTCGGAGGCGTTGAGTTCCACCACCTCCCAGTTCATGTCGTTTGCGAGGGCATGGGCACACGAGGTCTTTCCGATACCGGGCTTTCCGTACAGGATCAGCGGTTTTTTCTCCCGCGACCAGTCCCGCGCCCACTCGTAGATCTGCCTGACGGCGGCGGCGTTCCCCACAACGTCCTGGAGGCGTTGCGGCCTGTACTTCTCAGCCCAGTCCATGTTGATCTATTTGGCGTGGACCATCAAAAATACAACCCCGGTGTGGGCGCAGGAGATACGCGATACCCTGCACGGGAGGGTGCCGTCTCTCGCCCTGAACCGCCCCTCCCCGACCATGTCTCTGCAGCCGCGATCGGTTCCCGGAACAGAGGGCATAATACCGGTGAATCAAATACATTATCTCTGATGAGGCAGAATACCATAAAGAAAAGTGGAGTGTTGGTGTTCTTGTGGTGAAAGATTGCTCCACAGATACGGTAGCACAGGCCGTCAGGGAATACGAGGGCGTTACCAGGAAGAGGGTGATCGGGGATATGGTCCGGTCTCTCTGGGTCGACAGTCCCGATATCATCGCCTCGTTCGGCGAGGACGCCGCCGTCATCCGGCATAACGCGGAGGATGCGCTGCTGCTTGCGGCAGATGGCATCTGGAGCAAGCTCATGGAGGCGGACCCGTTCTGGGCGGGGTACTGTGCCGTGCTTGTGAACGTTCACGATATCGCTGCCATGGGCGGGAGGCCTGTTGCAATGGTCGATATCCTCTCGGTCACGAACGACCTGACCCGCGATGAGGTGACTCGGGGCATGGTCGCCGCATCCGCGCAGTTCGGCGTCCCGATCGTGGGCGGGCACCTGCACCCGGATACGCCGTATAATGTTGTGGATGTGGCGATCCTCGGGACGGCCAGGATGGATCAGGTTATCTTTTCGGATACGGCGGAGGAGGGGGACCAGGTTGTCGCGGCGATCGACCTCGACGGCCGGATTCACCCGTCGTGCTGCTTCAACTGGGATTCGGTTACGATGAAGTCAGCCGAGGTGGTGCGGGCCCAGATCCGGGTTATGGAGGATCTCGGGAAGGAGCGCCTGGTGACGGCCGGCAAGGATATCAGCAACCCCGGGGTCATCGGGACCCTTGGTATGCTCCTTGAGGTGAGCGAGAAGGGGGCGGTGATCGACCTTGAGGCGATACCGAGGCCGGACCTCTCCGCGCTTGGCCTGCCCTTCGAGCAGTGGGTGCGGATGTATCCCGGCATGGGGTTCATCCTGACCGTGAAGAAGGAGAATGTGGAGGAGGTCTGCCGCCGGTTTGCCGATGTCGGGATGGCCGCGGCCCCCATCGGTGAGGTTAACGGGGGCCGGAAACTGACCGTCAGGTACCTGGGCCGGGAGACGCAGGTCTTTGACCTGGACCAGAACGGCATCATGCGGATCTTCACTGAAGGAGAGGTATGCCGGTAAGGGTCGGGCTTGGTGTTGCATCTCCGGATGAGAGGATCCTCTCGACGATCCGGGCGGTCGGCGGGGAGGCCGATGTCGTTCTTTTTTCCCGCCCCGGGGCCGCTGATTCGCTCGGGAGCACTGTTGCGGTTGTTGAGGCTGAGGAGCCGGAGGCAGCCCTCGTTGAGGCTCTCGCCGAGGGCAGGATCGATGCCGCCGTCCGGGGCACCCTGCCTGCGTCCTCCACGCTGAAGGCCCTTAAACAGGCCATGGGCGTCGACCACCTGGAGCGGATCGCCCTCCTTGAGACTGCAGACGGGCACCTCTTCCTCCTCGCGCCGGTCGGGGTCGATGAGGGCTGGACGGTCGCGGAGAAGGTGCGGTTTGTTGAGCGCGGCAGGGAGATCGCGCGGAGTTTCGGGCTCGCAGTGGGTGTGGCGGTCCTCTCAGGGGGAAGGCTCGGGGATCTCGGGCGGCACCCGGCCGTCGACCGGACGATGGCTGATGCCGAACTCGTGGCCCGCCTGACCGGCGCTGAGCATACCGAGATCCTGATCGAGGAGGCGGCAAGGCGGTACGGGATGGTCGTCGCTCCCGACGGGGTCTCCGGGAACCTGGTCTTCCGTACGCTCACGTTCCTCGGAGCCGGAAAAGGTCATGGTGCTCCGGTGGTAAATATCGGTAAAATTTTCGTGGATACGTCGCGCGCTTCAGCAGATTATACGAATGCAATAATGCTCGCGAAATCGTTAGCGGAATCCCTGATATCCTGATTATGGTCATATTTCCTTAAAATAACTAATATTTGACGTTTTTTTGAATTGTCCGCATTCTCTGCCGTTATCGGGATGCCCCGTCCGGATGCCCCTCCAATGGGAAAGAGAAACGCAAATTTTCGAGATAATCCCGAAACGTTTAAATATTAACTCATACACCTCTTTTTAGAGGTGGAATTAGATTATGGCAGATCTACCTATTGCTGCGGTTGTACGTATCGCAAAGAAGAATGGTGCTGAGAGGGTCGGCAGCGATGCTGCTGCCGCACTGGTTGCAAAGGCTGAGGCGTATATCGCCGAGCTGACCAAGGAAGCCAACAGGCTTGCCCAGCACGCGGGACGCAAGACGATCAAGGCTGAAGACGTCGAGCTCGCGGTTAAGTCCGCGTAACTCGATATCTCATCTTTAAGTTTTACCGGGGTCTTCAGGACCCCATCCTCTGATCTACTCTGGTGAACTCTTCTTCTGGGAGCTCCGGCGGCCGGTATCCGTCGGGCGCTGTTGTGGAGTGTTTTTGTGGACGGCATCGTGACTGCGGTGCTCCGGCGATCTGTATTCTGTAGATTAATGGCGCGAGTAGCGATTGCAAGGACAGCAGATGCGAGGGGAAGTCCGGTTACAGTGAGCCGTGGGGAAACCTCCGCGAATGGCAATGGCCGGTGGAAATCCGTGTCTAGGTGGCTCTGGAGACAACCTGCTGGAGAGAGCAGGTGGAGTCCAGCTATCCCCATGCGTGGACCGTGGTGGCTATCGCCCTTGGGGGAGAGGCTGACGGGGAGGGGGCCAAGCCCCCCTCCCCTGTCTCACCGGGTAGCGATACTCGTAACCCCACCCCGCCCCAAGGGGCGGGGGCAGTGCGTGGCGATACCCGGTGGAAATCGGCTGATGGGGATATCCAGGAACTCAAGGTTCCACCCTGGCCAGGAGGGGATATCCGGGTTTCGCGATACCGTCGCCTGCGGGGAGGGGGCGAGCCCCCCCGGTCCCCACCCCCCAGGGCGATGCCCACCCCGGTCCCCTGCCCGGGGAGAGCCCGGGGATACTCCGCGTTCACCACCCATGCTGAGGTGGATGGGGACGAGCACCAGAACCGACATGGGGGTTCAACCGAGCTTGAACCTCGCCGATAGCCAACCGGGAACGCAAGTGCACCCATGGTTGGGTTCGCGCCAATGGGGGCTTGCCCCTCCCCAGTCTCACCTGATAACAATGCTTGTAAACCCCGCCCGGCTCCCGGCGCTCCCCACCCCATCAACAGTGCTCTGGCGCCTCTAGCCGCGATTTCAGCCGGGTCTCGGTGCAGACGGTGAAATTGGGCGACCGCCTTGCGATCTGCGGCCTAAGGGCTGATATGACGCTCTGGGAGGGATGGAGCGCGTCTCCCCCGGGTATCCCGGCCTCCCTCCGTCAAAAAAGGCTGTGGGTCCCCTGGGTCACAGGGTCCCCTTGGTGCTCGGTACGTCGTCGATCGAGGGGTCGACCGCCACGGCTGCCCGGAGCGCCCTGGCAAACGCCTTAAACGCCGCCTCACAGATGTGGTGGTCGTTCCTGCCCGTGACCGTAATGTGAGCGGTGATCCCTGCCCTCGTGCAGAGACTGGCGAAGAAGTGCTCGATGAGGTCGCCCGGGATGCCCCCAGGGCCCGCCGGCGAGAAGGCCCCCTCGAAGACGAGGTAGCCCCGCCCGCCCACATCGAGCGCCACCCGTGCGAGCGCCTCGTCCATCGGGACCGTGGCGTCGGCGAACCGGGTGATCCCTCTCCCGTCGCCGACCGCCTCCGCAAGGGCCGCGCCGAGGACGATCCCGATATCCTCGATGGTGTGGTGGGTGTCCACCTCGAGGTCCCCTGTCGCCCGGACGGTGAGGTCCATCCTGCCGTGCCGGGCAAACGATGTCAGCATGTGGTCGAAGAACGGTATCCCGGTCTTGATGGTCCCGGTCCCGGTGCCGTCGAGGTCGAGGGAGAGGTTGATATCGGTCTCCCTCGTGGCACGGTGGATCTCACTCCTCCGCATGCGCCACCTCCAGGAGGTCCGAGAGCCGGACTATCCCGGCATAGAGGGCCGAGCCCGGGACCGCGCCTGCCGCCCCGGCATCCCGGAGCGCCCTGACATCCTCTGCGCTCGATATACCGCCCGAGACCACGACCGGGACCTTCACCCGGAAAAGAAGTTCTTCCACCGGGGCAAGCGCGATCCCCTGCTGGAGCCCCTCCACGTCCACGTTCGTGTAGAGGAGCGATCCCGCGCCGAGGCTCTCGAACCGCTCCGCCCAGGCAAGATAACTCCCTGCCGGGCGCTCCCATCCCTCGATCATCACCTCGCCCCCCCGGGCATCGATCCCGGCCATCACCCGCTCGCTCCCGAACTCGTCGGCAAGCGTCCGGATCGTCTCCGGTGCCCTGACCGCCAGAGTCGAGAGGATCACCCGGTCGACGCCGGTATCGAGCCAGCCTGCGGCGTCCTCCACGCTCCTGATACCCCCGCCAAGTTCGACAAAAGCGTCCGTCTCGCGGATGAACCCGCGGATCAGGTCGGCGTTCTTCTGCGCCCGGCCAAACGCCCCGTCAAGGTTGACGATGTGGATACCGTCCGCACCCTCCTCGAGCCACCGGCGCGCCCAGGCGTCCGGGTCCCCGTAGACCGTCGCCGCCTCAGGCCGGCCCTGCACGAGCTGCACGCACCGGCCGTCCAGGATATCGACTGCAGGATAGATCTCCATGTTCTCAGCGTATGATCCGTTCAATAGGCATAACTAATATGTCTTTTGCGCCGGCCCGCTTTAACTGGTTGATCAACTGGTAGACCCGGTCCTCTTTCACGACAGCGTGAACAGCGACCAGGTTCTCGTCCGATGCCACGTCCATCACCGTCGGGCCGGAGAGGCCGGGGAGCACCTCTCTCACGTCCGCAAGAGCGTTCCGGTGGACGTTCATCATCAGGTAGCACTGCCCCTTCGCCCTGATGACGCTCTCAAGGGCAAGGGTAAGTTCATCGATCTTCTCCCTCTTGCCCTTGAGAGCGGCGGGGTTTGCCACCAGGACCGTCGTGGAGGTGAGGACCTCCTCGATGACGCGGAGATGGTTCGTCCGCAGCGTCGTCCCTGAGGAGGAGAGGTCGACGATGGCGTCGGCGATCCCGAGGTGCGGCGTCACCTCGCATGCCCCGCCCACGGTCACGATCGTGACGCCGATCCCGCGCTCCGCAAAGAACGAGCGGGTGATCGACGGGAACTCGGTCGCCACCTTCGCGCCGTCCAGGTCGGCGACGGTCCCGATCTCCGACTCCTCCGGCACGGCGACGACGAGCGTCGCGCTGCCTATCTGGAGGTCCAGGACCTGCTCGACCGCCGAGCCCCGTTCCATGACCATATCCCGCCCGGTGATGCCGAGGTCGGCGACCCCGCTTGCCACGTACTCCGGGATATCGATCGGGCGCGCAAAGAGGATCTCCACGTTCGGGTCGCGGGTCCGGGTGATGAGCCTCCGCTCGCCGCCGTTGACGAGGTGAAGCCCGCTCTTCTCGATCAGTTCGTTGACGGGCCCGGCGATCCTGCCTTTATTCGGGATGGCGAGGCGGACGAGCCCTGACCCCTGCTGCCTGAATGATGGTCTGCTCATGGATTACTCCGGAACCGGAGAGATCAGAAGGTAGAGAGTTCTCCCTTGATGACCTTCTCGGTGATGGTGGTGGTCTTCTCCAGCCACCCATCGATGATCCCTTCAATATCGGGTTTGATGGACTTGATGGTTGTGCCCGGTTTTGTGAGTACCTGGGCGCTTGCCACATGCGGCTGGTCGACCGGGTAGCCGATCTGGGAGAGGATACGGACGTACATCTCCTCGATGCCGTCGACCTCGGCAACACAGTCCTGTGCTATCCGGGTCGCGAGGAGGTTGTAGATCTTTCCGATGTGGTTGACCGGGTTCTTGCCGCTCGTCGCCTCCATGCTCATAGGGCGGTTCGGGGTGATCAGCCCGTTCGCGCGGTTGCCGCGGCCGACTGACCCGTCGTCGCCCATCTCGGCCGAGGTTCCCGAGACCGTCAGGAAGACGCTGGCGCTCTCGAGGTCGTCTGCGGTGTTGATGGCGACATTGACCTTCCTGTTCGTGAACTGCTTTGCGACAGCCGCGATCTGCTCAGTCAGGACGTTCTTCTGCTCGATGTACTCGGTGATGCTTGAGCAGTAGCGGTCCACAAACGCCATCGCGATGGTGAGGGTGATGGTGTCGCCGTCGCGCAGGCACATGATCTTGCAGTCCTGGCCGATGACAGGGTACCTGGGCCGGAGTTTCTCGTCGATGAATGCGGAGACGCCTCTCACGATGCTCTCCGCCTCGCTGAACGGCGCGTGTCCGACACCAAACGATGTGTCGTTCGCCCGCGGGGCCTTCCCCTCGCAGGACCGGAAGACATCCCGCAGGTCGGTCGATCCCATCCCCATCCGGCAGTCGACGATGACGTCGCGGTCCATGTTGAGGGTGGGGAGAATCTTTTTGATGTAGCCCCGGGCCGCCTCGACGGCGATCGCATCCGCGGGGATGTTCATGCCGTCAAAGACCTTGGTCGCCCTGCCTGATATGAGGAAGTAGATCGGTTTTGTGATTATGCCGCCGCCGAACTTCGGGATCGACTCCCCTGCCACGACTTCACCCTGGTCGGTGTTGTGGTGCAGGACGGTGCCGCACTCCTCCATATATGACCTGCTGAGCGCCCGGCTGATCGATTCCGCAATGCCGTCCGCGAGGCTGTCCGGGTGCCCGAGGCACTTGCGCTCCACCAGTTCAATCCGCTGTCTCTCGATCGGGATCTGGTCAAGTCCTTCTACGCTGATGTTCCTGGTCATCAAATCCACCGTAGTTCTAAAGTATGATAAAAGAAATGATTGCAATTCATATAACGATTTCTAACCGTCACTCCTGATGCGGATGTCGGAACGGATGCCGATTTTGCAGATACCGTCCCTGAAGACCCGCACCATGCCTCCGCTCTCGGAGACGGTGATGCCGATGGCCGGGATCTCATACGTGATAGACGCGGTTGCGCGGTGCCTCCCCCCGAGCCCCCCGGGAAGCGAGATTCCCCGTCCGGTGACGTCCAGGTAGCGCCCCGCCGAGCGTATCTCGCCGCTCTTGTCGATTACGAAGACGCCGTCCAGCTGGGCGAACTCTTTCACGCTCTCCCAGTTGTTCTTGTTCTTGATGTCGCGGAGGGCGGCGGGCTGCCCCTGGTAGGGGTTGAGGATCGCCTGATGGGAGTGCCTGAAGATCTCTTCAGGGTCCCCGATGATGAACGCGGTGCCGATGGACCTCCCTTCCCTGCCCTCAACCGCGATCTCGAGGGCCAGCGTGAGGACCGCGTGGAGCACCTCGCGAGGAACGATGTCTGAGAAGTCCTTGAGGTTGATGAAGTTCTTCCCCTCCTCGATGTCGTAGATGATGATGGCGTAGGGGAAGACGCCGACGACGAGACCGCTCTCCAGGTTCCGCCGGAGGTAGATGTGGATTGCGGCGTCCATCATATGCCGCTCGCTCACCTCCAGGATGTCGTGCATGGTGAGGTCTTTTAAGACGTCGAGCTGCAGTTCCTGCACCCTGATGATCGGGACATCGGGCGCGCCCGGGGGGACCGGGATCAGGTCGACGAACGAGACGACCGCCCGGGCGCCGATCTTCGCCGCCACCTCACAGGCGGTGGCGAGCATCAGGTCGTCGTTCATAGCACCCCGCGGATCAGCTCCGGTATCTCTGAGGGCCGGGACGCGACCGGGATGTCGAGCGCAGAGAGCCGCCGCACCTTGGAGCGCGCGTCACCTTCGCCGCCCTCGATGATCGCACCCGCGTGGCCCATCCGCTTCTCGGGCGGGGCGCTCACGCCGGCGATGTAGGCGACGACCGGGAGATCGGTCGACCGGACCCCCTCTTCCTCGAGGTTTCCTCCCACCTCGCCGATGACGACGACGGCCTTTGTCTGGGGGTCATCCTCGAACCGTGCGAGCACATCCACAAACGTCTGGCCGATCACCGGGTCGCCGCCGATCCCGACGACCGTGCTCTGGCCGATGCCGGCACGGGTGAGTTCGTCGACCACCTCGTAGGTGAGGGTGCCGCTCCGGGAGACGACGCCGACATGCCCCCGGGTGGCGAGGTGGGCCGGCATGATACCGAGTTTGCACTCTCCCGGCGAGAGGAGCCCCGGGCAGTTCGGGCCGATGACCGTGCAGTCGTGGAGTTTTGCGTAGGCGACTGCCAACATGCTGTCGTGGACCGGGATATGCTCGGTGATGACGACCGCAAGGTCGATCCCGGCATGGGCCGCCTCCATGATCGCATCAGCGGCAGCCATCGCCGGGACGAAGATGACGCTTGCGGTCGCGTCGTGCTCCCGAAGCGCCTCCCGCACCGTGTTGTAGACCGGGACGCCGTGGACCTCCTGCCCACCCTTTCTGGGCGCAACACCGGCGACGACGCCCCGGCCGCCGACCTCCCGCGCGTAGTCGTTCATCAGTTCCGTGTGGAACCGACCCTGCCTGCCGGTGATGTTCTGCACGATCACCCTGAGGTTTTTATCCCCGTAGATCATGCTGCAACCTCCATCGCAGCCCGGACAGCCGCATCCATGCTCTCGAGCATCCGGTAGCCGTGCTCGGCGAGCAGTTGCCGTCCCTCTTCCTCGTTCGTCCCTGCCATCCGGACGATGACCGTCGGTGCGACGCCGGCGGCGATGATTCCCCTCGCCACCTCGTCGCACCGGGTGATGCCCCCGAGGAGGTTGACTACGATAACGTTCACCCCGGGCATGCTCGCGACGAGCCTGACTGCGTGCATCACGCGCTCCTGGTCGGCGCCGCCGCCGACATCGAGGAAGTTTGCCGCCTGTCCCCGGTAGTACTCGATGAGGTCGAGCGTCGACATCGTGAGCCCGGCGCCGTTTCCTATGACACCGATGCTTCCGTCCAGTTCCACGTAGGAGAAGCCGTGCTTCTCGGCCTCACGCTCGCGTTCCGAGAGGTCGCGGTTGACCGCTATCCCCTGCCGGGCGAGGGCGTTGTCGTCGATGATGAGTTTTGCGTCGGCCGCGTAGACTCCCTGCGGCGTCGTCACGAGCGGGTTGATCTCCGCAAGCATAGCGTCCTTCTCCTGGAACGCGTGGTAGAGACTGTTTATTGTGGGCGCAAGTTCTTTTGGGGCTCCGCCGAGGAGTTCCCGCATGAGAAACGGCGGGATGTCCCGGAGAAGCGGCGATACGACGACCCTGCGGACGGCTGACTCGTCGGCCATCGCTGCGTTCTCGATCTCAACCCCGCCTGCGTCGGCGAAGAGGACCACCGGCTGCCTGCTCGACCGGTCGACGGCGATGCTGACGTAGTACTCGTGCGCGATTGCGAGCCTCTCCTCGACGAGGATACTCCTGACCGGGACGCCCTTGATCTCCCGGGAGAAGAGTTCCCGGGCGGTCTCGACCGCCGTCGCGTCCTCTGCCATCAGGACGCCGCCTGCCTTCCCCCGGCCGCCGACGTCCACCTGCGCCTTCAGCACCACGGCATCGCCGATCCTGGGCAGGTGTGCCGTGACCTCTTCCGGTGCCCGTATCAGAACCCCTTTCGGGACCGGAATGCCGTACTTCGAAAAGATCTCTTTTGCCTCGTATTCCAGTAGTTTCATGCTCGCTCTCCGAGTTCAAATCCGCGTCTCAGTGCTTTTGAGTTCAGGCTCTCGGTGCCCTTCGGGACGCTGTCGAGCACCGCGCGCTCGATCGCCTCTCTGCTCACGACCCCGGTTGTGGCCACGAGAGCGCCCATCATCACGATGTTTGCCACGATCTCCCGGCCGAGGTTCTCTTTTGCCTCCGCCGTCGCCGCAATCTCGTAGTAGCGGCAGCCCGGCCGGGACCGGACGAGGTCCGAATCAAGGACCATGACCGCGTCCTCCCGCACCTGAACCCCGTACTTCTCAAACCCCTGCTGGGACATGATGACGTAGATGTCGGGGTCTGTCACCTCAGGATAGAGGATCGGCGCATCGTCGATGACCACCTGCCCCATCGAGGCTCCGCCCCGGGCCTCCGGGCCGTAGACCTGGGTCTGGACGGCGTATTTGTCGTCGTAGAGCGCCGCCGCCCGCCCGAGGATAACCGCGGAGAGGATGATCCCCTGCCCGCCGTAGCCTGAGAACCTGACTTCGTGTCTCATTGCTTCACCCCCATCGCAGGCCTCTTCCGCCTGATTAGTTCCCCGACGCTGAAGGTGCCCTCCGGAATCTCTGCTCCTTCCCTCACCAGGCGATCGTACTTCGAGACAAGCATCGCGTGGCTCCGGAGATACTCGATCATGTCAGGAACCCGCCTGAGTTTGTTGTGGCGGCCGAAGTTCGTCGGGCACTGGGTCCGCACCTCGATGAACGCAAGCCCCGGTGTCTGCATCCCGGTGGTGATGGCCTTCGTGAGTTCCTTGACGTGGTAGGAGGTCCAGCGGGCGACGTAGTTTGCGCCAGCCGCCACGGCGAGTTCCGCGAGGTCGAAGGCTGGTTCGCTCGACCCGTAGGGTGTCGTCGTCGAGAACGCCCCCTCCGGGGTGGTCGGGCTCCCCTGCCCGCCGGTCATGCCGTAGATCTGGTTGTTCATGCAGACCACGGTCATGTCCACGTTCCGGCGGCAGGCGTGGATGAAGTGGTTCCCGCCGATGGCGGCAAGGTCGCCGTCGCCGGTGAAGACGACGACGTTTAGGTCAGGCCGTGCCATCTTCACCCCGGTGGCGAACGCGAGCGCCCTCCCGTGGGTGGTGTGGAGCGAGTCGGCGAGGATGTAGCCCGGGGCGCGGGACGAGCATCCTATACCGGATATGAAGGCCGTCCCATCGCGCTCCCATCCCATCTCCTCCACCGCCGCGAGGGTGCAGTTGAGGACCGTCCCGTTGCCGCACCCGGTGCAGTAGATGTGCGGGAGCCGGTCTTCCCTGAACCAGTCGGGCGCGATCATCGGTGTGCCTCCAGAACCCGCACAAGTTCGGCGGGGGTGTGGAGTTCTCCCCCGATCTTCGGGATCGATATGACCGACTGGTCGACGTGGCGCTGGACCTCGCGGACCATCTGACCCATGTTCAGTTCCGGCATCAGGAAGACTTTCGCGTCGGGAAACTCCTGGAGCGCAAACTCTGGGAACGGCCAGACGACCCTGAACCTGAGGTGGCCGACAGACTCGTCGGGGTGGTCGCGCATCACCTGCTCGACCGTCCGCGACGGCGGGCCGTAGGTGACAAAGACCGTCTCGGCGTCGGGGTTTGTGACCTCGTAGTCGGCGATATCGCGCCGCGCCGACTCGACCTTCGCGACCAGCCTGCGCACAAGCCGGTCGTGCGTCTCCGGGTCGGTTGTGTCAGGGTAGCCCCGCTCGTCGTGGGTGAGCCCGGTCACGTGGACCGATCTCCCCGAGCCGAAGGGCGCAAAACCAGGGACGCCGTCGTCGCCGGCCTCGTAAGGCAGCGAGCCTTCCGCAAGCGGGGCCGGGGGAGTGATATCGACCGAGTCCGGGATGGTCACCCGCTCCCGCATGTGGCCCACGACCTCGTCAGACATCAGGAAGGTTGGGACCCTGAACCGGTCGGCGAGGTCAAACGCCTTCACCGTCAGGTCGAACATCTCCTGGACGGAGTTCGGGGTGAGCGCGATGGTGCTGTAGTCGCCGTGCGACCCGAACCGGCACTGGAGCATATCGCCCTGCGCCGCCCGCGTCGGCTGGCCGGTGCTCGGGCCGCCCCGCTGGACGTTGACGATGACGCACGGCGTCTCGGTCATGGCCGCATAGCCGATGTTCTCCATCATCAGCGAAAACCCAGGACCGCTCGTGGCGGTCATGGCCCTCGTCCCCGTCCAGGCGGCGCCGATGACCGCGGCGATGCTCGCGAGTTCGTCCTCCATGGATATGAAGACCCCGCCGACCTTTGGGAGCCTCCGGGCCATGGTCTCTGCGATCTCGGTCGACGGCGTGATCGGGTAGCCGCCGAAGAACCGGCACCCGGCGGCGAGCGCGCCCTCCGCACAGGCTGCGTTCCCCTGCATGAACTCAACCCTGCTCAAAACTCCACCTCCACCCTGTGCGGCTCAAACGGTTTCTCCTCGACCCAGGTGATCGCCTGGTCGGGGCATATCATGTGACAGACCCCGCAGAGCATCCGCCCGTAGAGGGGCTGCAGCCTGCAGTTTGTGCATCGTTCGGGACGGTCGAGGACCGGGGAGACGACCCCCCGGCTGTTGAGTTCCGTCCCTTCCTGAAATATCCCATAAGGGCAGACCAGCACGCAGAGGTTGCACCCCTTGCAGCGGCTTTCATCGATGACGAGTTTCATGAAACGCTATCCTGCTTACTATTGAATCGCTGATGAAATTGTGTTTTCGCTTTCTCGCGTACCGCGCGGAAGAGATCGCCGCCGTGGGCGTCGATCCCGACCGTCAACGGCAGGTGATCGGCCTCGATGACCCAGACCGCCTCAGCCATGCCGAGGTCTTCAAAATAGACGCCGCAAAGACGCATGCGTGCGGCGGCGAGCGCGGCGCACCCCCCCGTGAGCGCGAGGTAGACGGCGCGCCCCCGGAGCTGCTCGACCACCTCCGGCCCCATACCGCCTTTACCGATGAGGGCGCGGACGCCCGCATCGATGAGGAATCCCGTGAGCGCGTTCATCCGCGCGGACGTGGTGGGTCCGGCGACGACGAGCCGCCCCTCCTGCACCACAGGGCCGCAGTGGTAGACCACGGCGCCCTCGGGAGCGAAGGGGATGCCTTCCTCCATCATCCGGAGGTGTGCCTCGTCCCGGGCGGTGTAGATCGTTCCGGAGAGGGTCACCCGGTCGCCCGCCCTGAGGTCGAGGACCTCGTCGCCGAGCGGTGTTGTGAGGTTGATCATCGGCGAACCTCCACGGTCGCCCGGCGGCAGGCCCAGCACTGCACGTTCACCGCCACCGGGAGTGATGCGGTGTGGCAGTCCGCCCGCTTCACCTTCACGCTGAGCGCCGTCGTATCGCCCCCAAGCCCCATCGGCCCGATGCCGAGGGCGTTGACCGCGTCGCAGATCTCCTGCTCGTAGTCGTCCATGGTGTCGACCGGGAGGAGCAGGGCTTCCTTTGCAAGCGCAGCCACGGTATCAAACGTCCCGCCGATCCCGACACCGAGGATCACGGGCGGGCAGGGTCTGCCCCCCGCGATGAGCATCGTCTCGGCGACGAACCTCGGGATCCCGGAAGCCTGCGAGGGGAGGAGCATCCCGATCCGTGATGCGTTCTCAGAGCCCGCGCCTTTCGGGAGCACGGTCACCGTGAGCCGGTCGCCGGGCGTCACGTGGACTGCAGGCATCCCGACGCCGGTGTTGTCCCCGGTGTTTCTCCGGGTGATCGGATCGACGACGTTTGGGCGGAGCGGGATTCTCGCCGTCGCCCGGCGCACCCCCTCCCGCACTCCCTCGAAGATGGAGGGTGTGAACGGGATATCGGGGGGCAGGGTGAGGTAGACCACCGGTACGCCGGTATCCTGGCAGATCGGCACCTGCCGCTCTTCTGCGAGTGCGATATTCTCAAGGATTGTAGCGAGTTCGGATCGTGCGATCTCGTCCCTCTCGACCGCCGCCGCCCTCTCAAGCGCCGCGAGCACATCGCGCGGGAGCCGGATCTCGGCCTCTGCAAGCGCCCTTTCTGTGGCGTCTGCCAGTGCGCCCGGGAGCGTCGAATCTGCCGGATGAACCATCATTAACACTGGTGGGAAGAGACTATAAAAACCTATATTCCAGCAGGTACCGGATCTGCCGCCTGCAGGTCGCCCCGCGAAAAAAGGATGGACCGGGGGGCCGTTATGCCGTCGTTTCCCGCTCTTCGACGATCCTTGCGGGGGACGGGAGCTTATAGGTGCCGCGCTGGAGAGCGACCTTCGCCTTCTCAACGTACTGGGGGTTTGTCCAGACGGTAAAGACCTTCTGGCCAGGCTGGACCCGTGCCGCGGTCCCGACGGCCTTCCCGAAGGCGAGGCGCATTCCTTCCGAGACACGGTCCGCTCCTGCGCCGGTCGCCTGCTTGTTCTCACGGAGAACGTGGTGGGGGAAGGTCCGGAGCTTGAAGCGGTAGTTTGCCCTCCCGATCTCCTTCTGGAGCTGCCGGTTGACGCTGATACGAGCGGCCTCAAGGGCCGTGTGGCGTATCTGGCAGGCTTCCTCGACGACGATTGAGAGTTCGACCGGGAAGTCCTGGGTAAGGTTGCCCATATCAAACTGCACGATCTTGCTGCCCGGTACGCCGCCCATGTATTCTCTGCGCGTATATGCCATCTTTGCGAGATTCCTGTACATCTTCGCTGGTTTTCTTACCATCGTTAAAAACTCCTGCCGATCTATGAGTGCTTTATAAAATGGGGATTTCCTCTAATAAACCTTACTGGGTTGTTTCGGTCTCGTTAATCATCTCAAGCACCCGTCGCCGCACTTCAGCGAAGTCGGCGCTGGTGCGGTCCCGCGGTCGGGGCCAGGGGATGGTGATGATCTCCTGGACCGATCCGGGCCGTGGCGAGAGGACGATGATCCGGTCGGAGAGGTAGACCGCCTCGTCAACGCTGTGGGTGACAAAGACGATCGTCTTCTCAGTCTTTTTCCAGAGGCAGAGTAGTTCTTTCTGCATCCGGTTCCGCGTCTGGGCGTCCAGCGCCCCGAACGGCTCGTCCATGAGGAGGACGTCGGGTTCGTTTGCGAGCGCTCTTGCTATCGCCACCCGCTGCCGCATCCCGCCTGAGAGTTCGAAGGGGTAGGCGTCCCGGAACCGGGAGAGGCCGACCATCTTGAGATAATACTCTGCCGTCTGCCGGCGCTCCTCCCGCGAGACGCCCTTCATCTCAAGGCCGAAAGCGATGTTGTCGATGACTCTCCGCCAGGGGAAGAGGGAGTACTCCTGGAAGACCATCCCCCGCTTCGGGTCCGGGCCGGTGACCGCGCTGCCGTCGATGGTCACGCTTCCCGTGGTCGGGGTCTCAAGCCCGGCGATGATCCGGAGGAGTGTCGTCTTCCCGCACCCCGACGGCCCGACCAGGCAGACGAACTCCTTGTCCCTGATCTCCAGGGTGACGCCCTCGAGCGCCGGCGTGGCGGTGCCGTCTTCCTTTTTAAAGGTCTTGCCGACGTCCTTTATCGTAACTCCGCTCATCCTAATGCTCCAGTGCAGCTAAAATTCCACACGCAACGATGACTCTCACGTTGGGGTGAAGACTGTGTGATTGCTACGCTCTCCTTCGCGGTCTTCGCGGCTTCGCGTGCGGTGGCGATCTGCCTCACACTCGAAAAGATGCCTCGATACACTAGGCCACCTCCCCCGCATGCCACCGCAGGAGCCGCCGGTCTACGTAGTTTCGGAAGATCCGGTCGATGATGAGGCCCAGGAATCCGAGGATCAGCATGTAGACGAGGACGTTTGCCATCGCGTAGTGGTAGTAGTTCTGCCAGAGCGCGTAGCCTAGACCAATGTCGCTCACCCCGAACATCTCGGCTGCCACAAGACACATCCACCCGACGCCCATCGATATCCTGATCCCGGACGCGATCGACGGGATCGCCGACGGGAGGGCGATATGGCGGATCAACTCAAACGATGTGTCGCACCCGAGCACCTTGCCCGCCTCAACGAAGATCTTCGGCACGCTCCGAAACCCGGTGTAGGTGCCGATCAGGATGGGGAAGAACGCCCCGACGAAGATGACGAATCCTGCCGCCTGGGGGGTGAGCCCGAACCAGATGATGGCAAACGGGATCCAGGCGAGCGGGGGGATGGGCCGGAGGACCTCGATGATCGGGTCGATGATAGCGTCGGCGACCCGGAACCAGCCCATGATGATCCCGATAGGGACGCCGAGGAGAAGCGCCGCCCCTATGCCGATGGCGAAGTGTTTGAGACTGGTTATGAGGTCGGCAAGGAGCCTTCCTGACCCCAGGAGGGCGATGAACGCCGAGACGACGTCGGTGAAACTTGGCAGGACGAACGGGTTTGCGACAACCAGGTCGGCCACCGCCTGCCACAGGATCGCCACGACTGCAAGCGACGCAATACCGAGGAGCCTCTTTTGCTGCTTTGTATTCACTCTTAGGTTCATGGTTCTGTTCCGCTTGTTTGATGGTGGGCCGCCCTGGAGATGCCGGCCGGTATGGGGTGTGATGAATGCTCCTTATTTCATCGGTCTTCCTCTAAAATATTCTTTTCCGGAAGAAGAAAAAAGGGGTCCGGGTCAGGCCCGGGCTTTTTCATAGAACGAGAGGTCAAAGATGTCGTCTTTGGTGAGGTGTTTGTTGATATACCCAAGTTCGTACTGGATCCGGGCGTAGTCCTCGACCGAGTCGACGATGAGGTTTGGGTCTGCGGTCCAGGTGCCGTCCCATTCCTTAAAGGACTTCTGGACGTCCGCGAGATCCTGGCCGGTCTTCTTCGAGTATATCGCCGCTGCTTCGTCCTGGTGCTCGAGGTTGTACTCCGTTGCCCGGATGTGCGTCTTCACGACCTGCTCGACGAGCTCGGGCTGCTCGCGGATGAGTTTGCCGCTCGCGACGAGGACACAGCAGGCGTGGTCGGGGGCCATCTCGCCGGAGGCGACGACCGTCCTCCCTGCCCCCTTGCTCGCGATGACGGCCGGTGCCGGGTGCGGCAGGAAGACGCCGTCGATCTGGTCGGCGATGATCGCGGTTGTGGCGTCACCGGGTCCCATGGGTTTTATGGTGACGTCCTTCTCGGGGTCAAGGCCGTTCTCCTTGAGCCAGTCCCGGAGGAGGGTGTCCTGGATGGATCCCGGCGGGAAGGTGCCGATCGTCAGGCCCTTGAGGTCCTGTGGGCTTTCGTACGGGATCTCGGGCCGCAGCACGAGGTCTGAGCCCTGTGTCTGGACGGCAGCGACGATCTTTGCGTCAAGGCCGGTTGCCAGGGCGGATATGAACGGCGCCGAACCGACGTAGGCGATCTCGATGTTCCCGGCGAGCATGGAGTTCATCTCCGGCGGACCGGTGGGGAAGGAGTAGTCGGTCACCTGGGTGACGCCGAGGGGTGCGAGGTCCTCCTGCCACCATCCCTTCTCCATCGCGGTCATGTGGGCGACCTGGTGGGTGCTTGGCTGGTAGCCGATGCGCAGGTGTGTCACCTTCTCGGTGTCGGTGCCGGTGCACCCGGCGACGAGCGCGAATGCCGCGACCAGGGCCACAGTCAGAATAATTGCGGTAAGTTGCTTCATATGTATCTCCATCTGTATGGGTAGTTGTATAATGAGTAATCATCACGCTGTGTCAATATATAGTAGTGTCGAAAATTTGCAGTTATTTTATACTATAGTATTAAAATCAGTTCGACATTTTTCCATACTGGGGGAATGGGTGCAGGGTAATGCGAAGGCGCACGTTGCCGGGTGCGGTCGGTCCCGAGATGCCTCTACCGGGACACCCCGTCGCACTTCCGGTGCTCACGCTCCTGCCCAATGGTCAGTCGCTCTCTCCGCGTGACGACGATATGCGATGGGCGGGAGCGTAGCGAGCGGCCGGAGCAGGAGCACCGGTAGGTGCGTGGCCCAATGGAAAGACATCTCACCCTCTTTGCCCGGGATATAGTTCAGATGGCAGTTATCCGGGAAATCAGCGCTCTGATAAGGGCGTATCGAAGGTCCGGAGTTCCTCTTAATTAATCCACAGTATCTTATTTAATCTACTGTACATAGGTAGAATGCCCGGGCATGGTTACCGGAAATAATCAATCTGTAAATGTAGGAGGAAGAATAAATGACAGATATCTTAACATTTAACGAGACGATGAAGAAGCATCTCCAGACATTGAAACAGTATGTGCCGATTGTAGCAAGAGTTCATGGGGGTAATCACCCGGAATTTCATGAAGTTCGCAAATTGTTTGATACAATCGTTAAGAAAACAAAAGAAGCGGGTTCAAATAAACCTGAATTAAACGAAGAGTTTGCCAGACTGCGGGAGATTACGGATACTTATACAGTCCCGGGAGATGTGTGCGAAAGCTATGAGGCTGTTTACAGTATGCTGGCCGAGCTAGATAGGGCATATCGTGCTGGATAGCGCATATCGCGCTTAGATCATTATAATACAGAGAAGACGGTGAGCGTTTTGCAGAGATTTATACTGAGCAAGAAAAATCATATAACACTGATCTGCGCCATTCTAATCGTTCTCGGGTTTACCAGTGGACTGGTTTTTAAAAATGAGATCGTAGCTACCTGGTCCCTGGTTATCGCCTCAATTTTAGGGGCTGCGCCTATTGCAATCCAGGCCTATCAAGCATTGAAGGTTAAAGTCGTCAGTATTGATGTTTTAGTTACCATCGCGGTTATCGGGGCGTTTCTCCTCAGGAATTTTGAAGAGTCTGCCATTGTCACCTTCTTATTCTTGTTTGGTGCTTTTCTAGAGCAGCGGACATTGAACAAGACGCGTTCGGCCATAAAAGAGTTGACGGAAATGGCGCCGGAAAGCGCTTTGAAACTGATGGATGATGGCGTATTTGAAGAAGTAAATGTTGATGAAGTTGATGAAGGCGATATTTTACTGGTGAAGACTGGCGCGAAAGTTCCTGTTGATGGAACCGTTCTGTCAGGAGAAGGTCACATCAATGAAGCAAGTATCACCGGCGAGTCTGTCCCGGTTGGCAAAAAGAAAGATTCAGGTGTATATGCCGGAACGATTCTGGAAAATGGAACACTTCAAATTGTTGCCGACCGTGTAGGTGAAGATACTACTTTTGGTAGAATTATAGAGTTAGTTGAAGAAGCGCAGGATTCAAAATCCGAAGCGGAACGCTTCATTGATAAATTTTCTAAGTACTACACTCCGGCAGTTTTAGGGCTTGCCATTATCACATGGTTATTTTCGCGAGATATTGAACTGGCCATTACCTTATTGGTTCTGGGATGCCCCGGCGCACTGGTTATCGGGGTACCTGTTTCAAACGTAGCGGGCATTGGTAACGGAGCACGACATGGCGTTCTTTTAAAAGGCAGTGAAGTTATTGGCGATTTTAGCAAGGTTGATACCATCGTTTTCGACAAAACAGGTACATTAACGGTAGGCAATCCTAAAGTAGCAGACAAAGAATTTTACGCAGACAACGTTGGAGAGGTATTAGGTTATCTTGCAAGCGTTGAAAAAGAATCAGACCATCCTTTAGCCAACGCAATTGTAGAACACATCGGAGATATACCATTATCTCGAGTAGAACAAACAGACGTTGTAAAAGGCGCTGGAATTATCGCTTACATCGATGGACATAGGGTTGCGGTAGGCAATGTTACGCTCATGGAGCGGGAGAATGTTCATTTATCTGAAAAGGCCCGTGCAGACATTGCCCGATTCGAAAAGAACGGAAACTCCCTTGTTTTAACATCCGTCGATGGTGAATTAAAAGCACTGATGGGTATCCGTGACCAGATTCGTCCGGGTGTAAAAGAAGATCTGCAAAAATTAAAGAAATTAGGCGTTAAAAATCTGGTAGTTCTTTCGGGAGACAACCAGGGGACAGTTGATCTGGTGGCGGGCGAACTGGGGCTGACAGAAGCGCACGGACATATGTTACCCGGAGATAAGTCGAAATATATTGAAGAATTAAAAACTAAAGGTCATATAGTAGCATTCGTTGGAGACGGAGTAAATGATAGCCCTTCACTGGCTCTGGCACAGATCGGAATTGCTATGGGAAGCGGCACAGATGTCGCAATTGAAACCTCGGATGTTGTCCTGATGAATTCGGATTTTAGTCGCTTGCCACATGCACTGGGTTTAGCAAAAGCAACGGCTACTAATATGCACCAGAATATTGTTATCGCAGTAGGAGTTGTGTTAGTCCTGCTTGCAAGTGTATTTCTCAGTGATTGGATGAACATGTCGATAGCGATGCTGGCACACGAAGCAAGCATATTAGTCGTAATCTTAAACGGAATGCGGCTTCTCCGTTACGGATTATGATATGAGAATAAGGAGAGATGAAAATGAAGAAAGCAACGATTCAATTAGAAACATTGACCTGCCCATCATGTGTCCAGAAGATTGAACAAGCAACAAAATCTCAGGTCGGTGTGGAAAAAGAAAGTGTAAAGGTGCTGTTTAACTCAAGCAAAGTAAAATTTGACTTTGATGCTGAAAAAATATCCGTTGAGGATGTCGAAAAGGCCATTACCGCACTTGGATACGTAGTCATAAGATCTCAGGTTAGAGATAAGTGAACTACCCCCGGCTTTGCGCAGGGGGCTTCCTGCGAGTGTCCGGGGATCTCCGGGATCCTCGGACCTCTTTTGTCGCAGATCATCGGCGAACTGCCGGTAGCCCGTCCACAGGGCATGTTGTGATAGGAACCGCATCATGATGTTGACCGCACTGTTTTGGTCTCGATCCATGTGGTTCCCGCATTCCTCCTCACTATCCTCGTGCGTGGTTTTAATCTCTTCAGGGGCCAAACGGTACAGACAGGACTGTTGATAGAATGCGTTCGGATCAGATTCGGCAGGGCCGTCTCTCCGGCGAACGTTCGGCCAACCTCGAGCATTTTCTTGCATCGATGGATGCCGACCGCTGGATAGCTGAGGCGGACCTCCTCGTGGACATGGCGCACCTCCTCGGCCTTCGGCGGCAGGGGATCATCGACGAAGCCCCGGCCCGTGCGCTGATGGCGGCGCTCCTCGACCTCCACGACCACGGCCTCCCGGCGGAGGCGTTCGACGAGCGGTTTGAGGATATCCATGCCGGGAAGGAGGCCTGCCTCATCGACCGGGTCGGGGAGGATATCGGCGGCCGCCTCCACATGGGCAGGTCCCGGAACGACGAGGTTGCCACCTGTATCAGGATACGCCTGAAGCAGGAGATCATCGCCCTCGTGCGGTCGCTTGCCGACCTCAGGGCGACCCTGCTCGACGTCGCGGCCGGGCACACAGAGACAGTGATGCCGGGCTTCACCCACCTCCAGCACGCCCAGCCCACGACGCTGGCCCACTACCTCCTCGCCTACGAGCAGGCCTTCTCCCGCGATGCCGCCCGGCTCAGGGAGGCCTACGTCCGGGTGGATGTATCCCCCCTTGGCTCGGCGGCGTTCGCCTCGACCGGTTTCCCGCTCGACCGCGACTACACCGCCCGGCTCCTCGGGTTCGCCCGCCCGGCGGCAAACAGCATGGACGCGGTCGCCGCCCGGGACTTCGCGCTCGAGGTGCTCTCCAGTATCGCCATCTGCATGACGACGACAAGCCGGCTCTGTGAGGAGCTGGTCCTCTGGAGCACCTCGTTTTTTGGGTTCGTCCAGCTGGACGACGCCTACTGCTCCTCCTCCTCGATCATGCCCCAGAAGAAGAACCCGGACGTCGCCGAGATCATGCGGGCAAAGGCCGGGACGGTCGCGGGGGCACTCACCGCTGCGATCACCATCACAAAGGGCCTCCCGATGAGCTACAACCGCGACCTCCAGGAGCTGACCCCGCATCTCTGGCGGGGGGTGGAGGCGGCCCGCGAGAGCCTCCCGCTGTTATCCGGTATGATCGGGACCGCGACCTTCAACACCGAACGGATGGCCGCCGAGGCGGGCAGGGGGTTCTCCACCGCGACAGAACTTGCCGACGTCCTCGTCCGGGAGTACGGACTTGCGTTCCGCACCGCCCACCGGATCGTCGGGCGGGCGGTCAGGCACGGCTCGCTCGACCTCGCGACGCTCGAGGGCGCCGCACGGGAGGCGGCCGGCCTCTCGGTCGTCGACCTGGGCGTGACCCAGGAGCGGATCGACGCGGTCCTTGACCCGCGTCACGCCGTCGCTGTGCGAACGATCACCGGCGGCCCGGCGCCTGCCGCGGTCGCGGTGCAACTCGCAGAGCAGAAGGAACTCCTCGCCCGGGACGTGGCATGGGCGAAGGAGACGGAAACGGCGCTTTCGCGCGCGTTTGAAGACCTGATATCAGAATCACGGAGGATGATAGTATAACAGAACCATTGCAGGCCGGAGACCTGGTGCGCTACGCGAACGGCGGGACCGCGCTCACCGGCACCTACATCGCTGAACGGGACGGGATGGCCGTCATCAAACTGGACAACGGCTACAACATCGGGACATCGCCCCAGAAGATCGAACTGGTCGGGCGCGCGGCCCCCCAGCCCCCGGCAGGGGCCGGGGTCGTCGTCCAGAACCCCGACCTCCCGGAACTCTCGATCATATCCACCGGCGGGACGATCGCAAGCCGGGTGGACTACCGGACCGGGGCGGTGACGAGCCAGTTCTCGGCGAGCGACATCCTGCGGGCGATCCCGGAACTCGGGGATATCGCCCGGTACCGTGACCGCCAGGTGGCAAGCATCCTCTCCGAGAATATGTCTCCAGCGATCTGGCAGGACCTTGCACGGGCGGTCTATGACGAGATCCGGCACGGCGCGTCCGGCGTGATCGTCACCCACGGCACCGACACGATGGGCTACTCGGCCGCGGCGGTCAGGTTCATGCTCAAGACCCCGGTGCCGGTCGTCTTTGTCGGGTCGCAGCGGTCAGCCGACCGCCCGAGCTCGGACAACGCCATGAACACCCTCTGCAGCGCCGCCGTCGCCGCCGGCGACCTCGGTGAGGTGGCGGTGGTGATGCACGCGACGACGAACGACGACCGGTGCGCCATCCACCGGGCGACGAGGGTCCGGAAGATGCACACATCCCGGCGCGACGCCTTCCAGAGCGTGGGATCGGCCCCGCTCGGTTACGTCGACTACCCCTCCCTCGCGGTCAGCCTCTCTGACGAGGCTGTGCGGCGGGGCACCGGGGAGCCCGAACTCCGTGACGCGCTCGAGGAACGCTGCGCTCTCCTCCAGTACTACCCGGGAATGCCGCTCTCGGTCCTCGACGCATTCGAGGGCTATGCGGGCCTCGTCCTCTCAGGGACCGGCCTTGGGCACGTCTCGACCGACTGGATACCGAGACTCCGTGATATGATCGAGGGCGGGACGGCCGTCGTCATGACATCCCAGTGCCTGCACGGCCGGGTCTGCGACCGGGTCTACAACACCGGGAGAGACCTCCTCTCGATCGGCGTGATCGAGGGCGAGGATATGCTCCCCGAGGTCGCGCTCGTGAAACTGATGTGGGTGCTCGGGAACGAATCCGACCCAGAGGAGGCGCGGGCGCTCATGCAGACCGACCTTGCGGGCGAGATCCAGCGGAGGTCGATCGCATGAACTACCAGGAACTCGGGCTGAAAGCCGGGATCGAGATCCACCAGCAGCTCGACACCGCCGAGAAACTCTTCTGCCGCTGCCCCACGCTCCTCCGTGACACCGCCGAGCGGACCGGGGAGTTCTCCCGCTACCTCAGGGCGACGGAGAGCGAACTTGGCGAGATCGACCGGGCGGCCGAGGAGGAGATGAAACTCGTCAGGAAGTTCACCTACTACACCTACGACTCGGTCTGCCTGGTGGAGCACGACGAGGAGCCCCCGACGCCGATGAACCCCGAGGCGCTCGAGGTCTGCCTCACGATCGCAAAGATGCTCGGCATGACGCCCGCAGAGCAGGTCCATACCATGAGAAAGCTCGTCATCGACGGCTCGAACACCAGCGGGTTCCAGCGGACGGCGCTCGTCGGGCTCTCTGGCGCCCTCCCGGACGGCTGCCTGATCGAGACGATATGCCTTGAGGAGGAGGCGGCACAGCGAGTGGAGGGCGAGACCTTCTCCCTCGACCGCCTGGGGATCCCGCTCGTCGAGATCACCACTGCGCCCTGCATGCGCACCCCGGAGGCTGTCCAGGAGGTTGCCGGGTACATCGGGATGGTGCTCCGCTCCACCGGCAGGGTGAAGCGGGGGCTTGGGACGATCAGGCAGGACATCAACGTCTCCATCGCGGGCGGCGCGAGGGTCGAGATCAAGGGCGTCCAGGAACTCGATCTCATCGCCGAGGTGGTCAGGCGCGAGGTGCAGCGGCAGGTCGCCCTCCTCGCCATCCGCGACGAACTCCGGGAACGCGGCGCCCGGGTTGACCAGACCGTCGTCGACGTCACCGCCCTCTTCTCGGGGACAAAGTCGTCCATCCTGAAGAAGGCGAAATCCATCCTGGCCGTCAGGCTCTGTGGGTTTGCGGGGCTCGTCGGGCGGGAGATCCAGCCCGGCCGGCGTCTAGGAAGCGAGATGTCCGACTACGCCAAAAAATGCGGTGTCGGCGGAATCTTTCATACCGACGAACTCCCGGCCTACGGAATCACCGCGGAAGAGGTGGCACGCCTGCGGGAGTTCGTCGGCGCCGCCGAGGAGGACTGCGTCGCCATCGTTGCGGCAGGGAGAGAGCGTGCCGGGTGTGCGGCCGAGCAGGTGATGATCAGGGCGGAGATGGCGCTTGCCGGCGTGCCTGAGGAGACCCGGAAGATGCTCGACGAAGGGAGTTCGGCCTACATGCGTCCGCTTCCCGGGGCCGCCCGGATGTATCCCGAGACCGACGTCTTCCCGGTCGTCATCGACGAGCCCCTCTGGGAGAGTATCACGGTCCCGGAACTCCTCACCCACCGGGCTGAGCGGTTCGTCAGTGAGTTCGGGCTTGACGAGGACCTGGCACGGCAGGTGGCCTTCTCCGAGCGGCTGCCGACGTTTGAAGCGGCTGTCGCCGCCGGCGTCCGCCCCACCATCGCGGCACGGACACTCCTTGCCACCTGCCGGGAGCTCGCCCGCGACGGCGTGGCGGTCGACCGGGTGAGCGAGGACGAGATTCTTGCCCTCCTCTCCGCCGTGGAGGCCGACCGGGCCGCGAAAGAGGCGATCCCCGACCTCCTCACCGAACTTGCGCGGACAGCAGGGGAGGGTGCCGGGACGCCGCAGGAGCGGGTGGATGCGGTCATCGCAAAGATGGCCCCCGCCGTCTCGCAGGCGGACGTGGAATCGATCGTGCGCCGGGTTGTCGCCGAGCGGGAGGCGTTTGCCCGGGAGCGGGGCATGGGCGCGCTCGGCCCCCTGATGGGCGTCGTCATGCAGGAACTCCGGGGGAGCGTGGACGGCAAGGTCGTCAGCGAGACCCTCCGGCGCGAGCTTGGGCGGCTGCTCTCCTGATGCGCGGGACGGCCGCCACCCCGGCGGCCGGTCTCCCGGGTTACTTTTATCACCGGGCCTGTACATAATCATAAAGGAGTTTTATCCATGGGAAAGACAGGAACTACACAGTGGGCCCAGGTCAAGGGTGTGAAGGGGCAGATACGGCTCGTCCCTGCAAGTGAAGGCGAAGTGAAAAAACCCGGTCCGAACCAGCGGTTCAAGCCCGCGTCCGATATCGTCAAGCGGGAGAGCAGGGAAGGTCAGGACTTCCGGCGTGGTCGGCGTGGCGGCCGCGGCAGGGGTCGCGCCCCCACGATGGATGCGCGGATACGCCGGAGAGTGCCGCGCTCAAAGGCGTCGGCTCTCGGAACCAAGCAGAAATCAAGATAAGCCCTCCTGCTCCCCTCTTCAATACTTTTTATATTAGCGAGTTCCAGTATGTGGTATGGATCTTAAAATCGCCGTCAGGACGTACCAGTTTGCCGAACGGGCAAAATCCGAACTGATCGTCGGGTCGCAGCTGGCGACAGCGCTGATCCAGTTTCCGATCCAGGAGAAACCCGGCGGAAAACGGATGCTTCTGATGGTACTCGGGTCGATCCGCTCGGAGCTCGAGTTCGCGTATGGCGATACGGAAAGGAGAGAGTTCCGAAGCGCCATCGATCACCTCAACGAAGCGATCAGCCTGACCGAGAGCATGGAACTGGGTGCCGCATCCGAGCGGCTGAGCAGGGCTGTCAGCGCCGTCACGACCGCAGCACAGGAAGCATGGGATACGCTCCAAGAGCATGAACTCCTCTGATTTCTTACGCTTCCTCAAAGCCCGGTCATCGGTTCGCAACTACTCAGGGGAGCCCCTCGACCCGGAAGACATCGACTATATCCTGGCCTGTGCGAGCACGGCGCCGAGCGCCGGCAACCGTGAGGCCTGGGATGTCGTCGTCGTCACCGATGAGGATATCAGGATAGACCTTGCGCTCGCTGCTCTCGAGCAGGAGCATATCAGGGAAGCACCAGCGGTCTTTGTGGTCTGTGCAAACTACATCCGGTCCATGTCGCACTACGGGGAGCGCGGGATCCTCTACGCGCTCCAGGACGCCGCCATCGCCTGCACCTATATGATGCTCGCCGCACACGCCCGGGGCCTCCACTCGTGCTGGACCGGGGCATTCAACGAAAACGCTGTGCGTGAGCTTCTTCAACTCCCGGAGCATGTCCGCCCGGTTGCGCTCCTCGCGGCCGGCAGGGGGATGCCCCCGCTCAGGCCTGTCGGGCGGATGCCGGTGGAAGAGCACACGCACCGTGAGATCTGGTAGGATACGAGATTATGTCGGATTATCTGGTTACACTTGAATCGGCGTGGATTATTAAAGACGTCAAATCCATGGACGACGCCGTGAGCATCGCGATCAGCGAGGCCGGGAAACGGCTCAATCCCTCAGCAAAGTTTGTGGAGATCGAGGCAGGGATGAACGCCTGCCCCTACTGTGAGGGGGAACTGAGCAGCGCGCTCGTGGTTGCCAATACCGCCCTCGTCGGGCTCATGCTCCAGATCAAGGTCTTCCGGGTCGAGTCAGAAGAACACGCGACCCGGATAGCAAAGTCGGTCGTCGGGAAGGCGCTCCGCGACGTCCCGCTGAAGGTCCTGGAAGTGCAGGAGATATGATATCGGTCGTCGGGCATACCGCCATCGATCATCTCTTCCGGGTGCCGGACCTCCCCGGGAGGCACAACTCGACCTACATCACCGACCATAAGGTCTACTTCGGCGGCGGGGCGGCAAACATCGCGGCAGGGATCGCCACCCTCGGCGAGAAGTGCCAACTGATCTCGTCGGTCGGCGGTGATTTCCCGGGGAGCGACTATGACCGCTGGCTCCGGGATCTCGGGGTCGAGCAGGACTTTGCCGTGGTCAAGGGTGCCCGCACTGCGACCGCGTACGTCTTCACGGACGACGCCGGCGACCAGGAGACCTTCTTTGAGTGGGGCGCCTCGGCCGCGTTCGCCCGTGCAAAGGCCCCTGCCCTCGACTTCGTCCACATGGCGACGGCCGACCCGGATTTCAACGTCCGGGTGGCAGAGAAGAGCACATTCGCCTCCTTTGACCCGGGCCAGGACCTCCTCTGCTACACCCCGGACCAGCTTGAGATCATCCTCGCGAACATCGACATCCTCTTCTCAAACAACCACGAGATGGACCGGATGTGCGATATGCTCGGGCTGGAGCGCGCAGCGCTCATCGCGTCGGTTCCCATGGTGGTCACGACCCGTGGTGCTGAGGGGAGCATGCTCTACATGGAGGGCGAGGAGTACCCCGTCCCGGCGGTCAGGGTGGATGCGGTCGACCCCACCGGCGCCGGCGACGGTTACCGGGCCGGGTTCCTCACGGCGTTCCGGAAAGGCTACGCCCCGCTCGACTGCTGTCGTGCGGGGGCGGTGGTCTCGTCCTTCGTCGTCGAGCAGGTGGGCACCCAGACGAACCTCCCTGACTGGGACCGGATGCTTGGGCGCTACCGGAAGGTCTTTGGTGAACCCGGGCAAATAATTGCCTGAATTATGGGGTGCACAGCGCTGATCGCCGGCCGTGAAGTGCCGGCATCCGGGGGCGCCTGATGGAGTCCGGCCCTGATGTGCGCGTTGAGCGGCTCACCCGGTACCTCTTCTCGGCCCCGTCCTGGCCGCGGTCGCTCGGCATCATCATCGTGCTCGGGCTCCTCATCGACGGGGCTGCATACCGGGCCGGGAACGACTACTTCCTGGTCGGCACCCTCGGGTTCTCGGTCCCGGCACTGGTTGCCTTCCTGCTGACGGTACCGCTGGTGAGGGCTTCCGGCCGGGTCATAACCCACAACCGGTCTGCCCTCCTTGCCCTGACCTGCACGGTCCTCTCCGTCATCCTGAGCCTTGCTCCGGCACTGATCTTCGGTCTTGCGCTCTTTCCCGCGCTCTACGCGGGCGCACTCGGCCTGGTCTTCGGCCTCCGGGTGCTGGTCCTCGTTGCCGTGGCCGACTACCGGATCACCAGGATGGTAATCCCAGCGTTTATCCAGAGCGGAGCCGGGATTGCGGTCGGAGCCTGGATCTTCGACCCCGGGTTCGTCCCCTACGCCCTCCTCCTCCAGGTGGTCTTCGGGCTGGTCTTTGTCTTCCTGATCTGGCTGATCGAGCGGCCGCTGAAGAGGGCGTTTCAGATCAGCGGGCTCAACTTCCTCAATACCTTCATCGCCCACCTGACCGACGGCTCAAAGAGCATGGAGGACTTCTTCCGTGAGATCGGCGAGGAGGTCTACGTCCAGCAGGCCTCGCTCTTCTTCTCCCGCGACTGGGGGCGGGACGTTCTCTTCACGGTCCCAAACGTCCACCCCGGACCGATGGGGGACGTCGGCGGCGGCAACCTCCCCCGGGTTCTCCACGACTCGTTTGAAGCGGAGACGCTGGTCGCTCACGGGTGCGCCACCCACGATTTCAACCTGGTCTCTGAGAGTGAGATTCAAAAGGTCGTCAGCGCCGTTGAGGCGTCCCGGGAGGGGATCTGTTACTCGACGGTCGCGAGCCAGCCGGTCAGGGTCTCTTCCGGTTCTGTGGAGATCCTCTGCCAGCGGTTCGGGGATGCCCTCCTGATGGTGAGCACCCGGTCTCCGGAACGGACCGAGGACCTCGATTATGCGATCGGGATGACGATCATGGCGGAGGGGCGCGGATCCTTCTCCCATGTCGCCTTCGTGGACGCCCACAACTGCATGACCAGCGTGGGCTCCCCGGTCCTCCCGGCGACGCGGATCGCGACCGAGTACATGAAGGCCGCACGCGAGGGGTTCGGGGTCGCGCGGGACCTGCCGCTTGAGCCGCTCGCGGTCGGGGTCTCGCACGTCCGGGTCCCGTTCTCCCGGGAGCAGGGGTTCGGGTCGCTCGGGGTGCAGGTCCTGGCGACTGAGGCCGGGGGGAAACGGGCCGCCTACGTCCTGATCGACGGGAACAACGTGGATGCGGGCGTCAGGGAGCCCCTGCTTGATGTGGTGCTCAAATTGGTGGACGAGGGGGAGATCATGACCACCGATACGCACAC
>NZ_DAQR01000081.1:0-298 GCF_002502935.1 Methanoculleus sp. UBA413 | reverse complement strand
GGGTCGCAGCGGGTCTCGCAGCTCGCAAGCACCGTGAACGCGATGCTCGCGTTCATCGCCCCGATCAGTTTCATGATCCTGGTGCTCGCGTTCCTGCTCTCGGTCTTTGCGTATATTATGTTGCAGTAGTACATCGATTCTCAATTACCGGCACTCTCAACGGACAGTACTTCGCTCATTTCGGCATCTGAAATCGACCAATGCAGCCTCGCATAGCGACCTAAAATGGGATCGGCAGCACCCGGGCACCGGACTTCGCGGGCAACGCGTGAGAGCGCGAGAGGCCATATTGCTATCT